>DPZW01000163.1:1949-8284 GCA_003536545.1 Rhodospirillaceae bacterium | reverse complement strand
CACCAGGCTCTGTTCTTCGCGGCGTGCCGGTAAATTGGTTTTTTGTGGCTCACTATTAGCGGCCGACTCCTCATCCAAATGGGCAAGTGAAGTTAAAAAACTTTCTTCATCTTTTTTAGGCGGGGCAGATGGACGTGCCGCGGGTGGCCGGGGTGGGGATGGCTTCCCGTCTGATTTTTGCGCAGGCGGTTTGTTGCCGGGCGCGGGTGTGCCGCGCTGCTTTCCAAAACCCTGAAGCAAATTATCAATCGGTGAATCGCTCACGCTGCCGCTCTCCTTTTATTGCATCTATGACATCCGCCAAGATGCGGGATGAAATTCTATTCGGCCGTTTGTTGCATAAAAGACAATTTGGATGTTTTGCCCTTTTTGCTAACGCTAACACCGCTGGCACTGATGTGGGTTACTTTGCTGCCATCGGGTAAAACAGTTCCGTTCTTGGCGGTGACAGTACGACCATCCACATTCAGGTTTGCCCGGTAGTTGCCGCCCGCGCCCGTGATGGAAATAATTTCTGGGCCTTCACTGGCACTGCTGGTACTGGCAAAGGCTGGAGGATTGCCCATGGCCGGATAACCAGCTGCGGATTCCATCACAGGCATGCCAGCCACGGGCATCGCACCCATGGGAGCAAAAGCACCGTATTGGCGTTTCTGGCGTGTTTCTTCAATCTGCGAAAGTTTCTGTTCAATTTCATTCAGCAGGTTCAGGCGGGCCAGCGCATCCTGTGCAGCAGACATATCGCTGATGGATAGCGGTGTGGAATCTTGCTTCAGGCGATCGAGTACCGCAGAAACAGCCGGATCAGAAGATGCATCTGACGCGGTGCTGCTGGTTACGGTCGGCATGGTAGATGGCACGTTAACTGTGGGCGTTGCGGGGGCCGCAGGTGTTTCAGGTGTGCTCATCGTCATGTCCGGCGTTACAGTCTCGCCTTCCTGCGTGAGGGATGTTTGTGCAAATGCCGCACCAGATACAGTGAGCATCAAAGCTGCAGCAATGAATAATGATTTATTCAGGTTGTTTGTTTTCATAGATAATCCCCTCGACGGTAAAGTTGGTTTGGCTGGGCTGGGTCACTGATGTGATAATCAATCCCGGCACAGATTCAAATAAATCAGGACGCAACCACGGCGCACTGCTGAGTGTGTAAGTGACAGAACGCTTGCGCCATAATGGCGGCGGCGGTGGTGGCTGATTTTCTGCAACAGCAACCATATCATCCGGCAATAGAACCAGCGATACCGGCCAGTTTTTATAAAGTGCGGCTTCATCAATCAGGCCATAATATGCCAAAGTTTCTGGCCCGCGCGGCGGGATATTTTCCAATGGTACGCTGATGTTGGCAGTTGTCAGCGAAGCATCCATTTGTGCTTTGCCGCCTGCAGGCAGTTCGGCATAACCCGCGCCGCCGCCACGTGACCACGAAGCAGAAAGTGTGGTGCCACTGCAGCTCAGGCTGTTGAGGCTCCATCCCAGATAGGATGCCTGCAGATTTGCCAAAGCCTGTTCGCAGGCCTTCAAATATTGCATGGGTAATGGCGCATCCTGCCAGGATTTGGGATATTCAATGGTTGGCATATTGGCATTCATTTGTGCCTGCATGGCGGCCTGTTCGCGCGCAATACGTTCATTTTCTTTCGTTTGCCAATAGCTGAAACCGCCATAACCAATCGCGCCAATCAAAAGTACGGCGAATAATCCATAGAGCAGGGATTTCGGAACCCCGACATCCTGCAAAGTCACATCGCGGCGGCCGGTGAGAATAGAGGTAATACCCGTTGCTTCGCTGCCTTGTACGCCCCATTCAGACGGGCAATAAACTTCGGCTAATCCACCGCGGGATATTTCCTGTTCCAGACGCGCATGGGCATCATCATCATGCGCAAACCATGCGTCACCATCCGGATCAATCAGGTCGTCGCGGACCGCAATAAAATATAAACCCTCAGCAACGCGAAATGCGCCTGCCCACGAACCGTTCTGCTGGTTGGCCAGACAGGCGGCGAGAGAAGGCATGCCGGAACGATGGCCCGCGGCTGCAATCCCAAGACCAAACTGGCCAACGGATTGTGCTTTGCCACCAGGCCGCACACAGAAAAACTCTGCCTGAAAGCCAGGTTGTTTCGCGGCTGCACGCGCTGCGTTGGCGATATTCTTATCCGGTGACGGTTGCCAATAAAGACCTGCCGCGTATTTCGTGCCACCTACAGTAACAACACCTGCGGTCATGAGCCACTCACGCTCCCGCGCTCAGGTGACACATCGTGGGGGGTAATAGTAATCACCAGCTGTTCCCTGCGTTGGTCGTTCGACATCCCGCCGCCCAGCAGCCAATTGGTTGCAGAGCCAATCCCGCGAGAGTTATCAAGATCGCGGTCACGTTCAAAACCGGACAGCACAAGCGTCGCACCATTTTGCAGCACGGCCTGTTGCACGAAAATCTTGTTATCGACTTCGGGCAGCTGAATGGTATTGCCGCCTGATGTGATGGTGGTGGGCTCGCCAACCAGATCACTGATGCGGATAGAGTATTGCAAGAGAATGCGGCCATCCGGCATCATGCGTGGCAAGAGTTGCAGCGTGAAACCCGTATTGATAGTGCCCGGTGTCAGAGCCGTTTCAGATCCCGTCTCTGTCAGTGTCGTGGTGACAGCTGCAAGATATGCACGGTCCACGGTAATTTTACGCGAAGCAGGGCGGTTGTTCAGCGTCACAATCGGCGAGCGCGTGACCACAGAAACATTCCCCACGGTTGAAAGTGCGCGTGGTACAGCCGTAATGTCCCAATGGGGAGAAAGCATGGCAATGCTCAGGCTTCCCTGTGTGATGGCGGATGGATCAGCGGGGATGCCGGGGCCGCTGCCCGTTGCGCCTAATTCAATGGTGGTTGCGTTGCCGAACAACTGGCCATCAAAAACCGTATTCAGGTTCAGGCCATAACTATCGGTGTCACGCAGCGTGACGTTATAGACCGAAACATCAATGGCAATCTGTTTCGATAGGCGATGGTTTTCGCTATCCAGGAATTGCGCCACCTGTGCAAGCTTGGCGGGACGCGCATTGACAGTGATGGTGCCTGATGTTGGCATTAAGGTGAGGGTGCCATCGCTTCCCAAAACGCCCTTGATGGTTGTTTCAAGGTCTTTCCAGTAATCCAGCTCAGCTTCCATCTGGTTTTTCTGTTTGATATCCTGTGATGAACTGCTGCTGCCACCAGTCGAACTGCCGCCGCCGCTTTCCGAGCCTGTGTCAAATTCATCGCCGACTGTGGATTTACCGGGCATGGCTTCAACTGCAAAAGTCCGGCTCTCATAACGATAAAGGTAAAGGCTGCTGCCATCGTAACGCCATGATACATCAAACTGGCTGGCAATCTGATCCAGGAAGGTTGAAAGCGATCCTTCATAAGAAATGCTCATCGTTGCTGCATTCATATCACCGCCAAATGAAGGCACCGCAGCATCGGTGGTCGACATTTGCATATCACCCAGGCGCACTGGAATATTGGTGCTATTGGCGATTTGCGTCGCAATCATCGCCAAGGTCATAGGTGCGGAAGAAACCATGGTGAAACCACGATCGGTGTCAAACTTGTTCGGCAAAGGCTGGCCGCGGCGCATCCGTACAGCCTGGTTGCCAATCCATACGTCATTGCTGACGCTTAGGGGGTCGCTGGATTGGCGCAGATCAGGACTTCCGGATCTGACATCTGCCATGCGCGCCTTGTTGGCATCATAAACTGAATTAATCGTCTCTTCGCTTTTCAGGGGGAATAGGCCATCACAACCTGTCAGCAAAACTGCCATCGCGGCAGTCATTAAAAGGCAATTGCGCGTGCGAAAATTGGAAGACATTTTGATTTTTACCCCGGGCTAAAAATAAAAGGGGAACGCTCGAATCGAACGGTCCCTTCTGTGACGTAGCATGACGATTTCACTGGTTTCCGTCAACCGCTAAGCCGCTTGCCACTATGGGTTTTGTACAATAAAAACAGGGATGATGATTTTAGATGACATATTGATTCGTGCCGGATTCGGTTTTCTGTTGGGTCTCTTGCTGGGCAGCTTTGCCGGTATGGCATCGTGGCGATGGCTGCGGAAAACGTCGTGGTGGGGTCGCTCACAATGCCCGGGTTGTGGTCGCAAATTGGGGCCGTCTGATTTAATCCCAATTCTGTCTTATTTTATCAAAAATAAAATCTGTTCCTGCGGCAATAAAATTTCTGCACGCTATCCCGTCATTGAGGGTCTGACGGCGACGCTGTCAGCTCTCATCTTCATGAAATACGGCTTCACACTTCTGGGCGCGCTGGGTCTGGTTTTTGTTTTAATTCTTGTGCTCATTATCGTGATTGATTGGGAGAATTACATTATCCCCAATCGGCTTGTGTTGCTGCTGTTTGTATTTGGCATTGCCTGGCGGTGGAATGTGGAGGGCACATGGGTTGCAGCTCTTACGGGGATTGCTGCGGGCCTGATGTTATTTCTGACAGCATTTTTGGCGGCCTTCATTGTCGAGCGCATGAACGAACAGGAATCCATGGGCGGCGGTGATCTCAAGCTGTTGTTTGCTGCAGGGCCGTGGGTGGGCTTTAAGGTTTTACCGGCACTGCTGCTGCTATCCGGATTATTTGGGATTTTGTCTTATTTTATCTGGAAACGGTTGGATGTGCCCACCAAGCAATCTGCCGATGTGCCGCTGGGGGCTTTTCCTTATGGCCCGGCGATCTGCATGGCAATTTTTGCAACAGTAATGCTTGAAGAGTTGCTGTCTAAGTTATTGTTTTAGCTTTCGCACGTTGCCAAAGCTTTTCCTGAGCATCAAGGTCCAAGTTATTGAATTCCTGATTGTCTTGCCGTGCCAGCCGTTCCATTGCGTGAAAACGACGGGTGAATTTATCATTCGCCGCCCGCATGAGCTCTTCGGCATCAAATCCGGATTTGCGGATCAGGTTGACCAGAACGAATAACGCATCACCCAGTTCCTCGGCCAGATGATTACGGTCATTGCCGGTCATGGCTTCTTTCACTTCTAAAATTTCTTCGTCCAGTTTTGGCAAAATATCTGCGGCGGTTTCCCATTCAAATCCAACCTTGGCCGCGCGGCTTTGTAATTTTTGCGCGCGCATCAAGGCGGGCAGGGCAGCAGCCACGCCGTCCAGCGCGGATGTCGCGCCGTCTGCCGCGCGCTCTTCCGCTTTTTGTTTTTCCCATGCATCCAACTGCCCATCGGTGGTGCGTGCATCTGCGTCGCCAAACACATGCGGATGACGCTTGATCATTTTATCGGCAATCGCTGTGGCAACATCCTCAAAATCAAACAGGTTTTTTTCATTTGCCATTTGCGCATGGAAAACCACCTGTAACAATAAATCACCCAGCTCGCCACGCAGGCCATCCATGTCACCGCGTTGAATGGCATCGGCGACTTCATAGGCCTCTTCAATCGTATAGGGGGCGATGCTGGCAAAATCCTGTTCCAGGTCCCAGGCGCAGCCGCCATCGGGGTTGCGCAGCTGGGCCATAATCGCCAAAAGGCGTGAAATTGGCTGGCTGGGCAGGTCTTTGGCCTTGTCATTCATCATTCACCTGCTATATAGGTCGCCCAAGAAAAAACCAAGCCAATAGAGGAAAAAATGGCCATCGAGCGTACCTTTTCAATCATCAAGCCAGATGCAACCCGCCGCAACCTGACAGGTGCGATCAATGCCCTGATCGAAAAATCCGGCCTTAAAATCGTGGCGCAAAAACGCGTCAAACTCACGCGTGCACAGGCGGAAGAATTTTATGCCGTGCACCGTGAACGTCCATTCTTTATGGATCTGGTCGGCTTCATGGTGTCGGGTCCGGTGGTGGTACAGGTATTGGAAGGCGAAAACGCGATCGCAAAATACCGCGACGTGATGGGTGCAACCAATCCTGAAAATGCCGATGCAGGCACAATCCGCAAAGAGTTTGCCGAGTCGATTGAGGCTAACTCCGTGCATGGCTCTGACAGCCCGGAAAATGCGGCGATTGAAATCCCGTTCTTCTTCAAGCCTGAAGAAATCGTCGGTTAATTTTGTGATGAGATAACTGATAAAAGCTGCGCTTTTCGCGCAGCTTTTTTTATGGCTAGCCAATCAGCAGCGTTAAAAGGACTGTGAGAACAATGCAGACAACTGCGCCCCATTTAAACCAGTTCATCACGCGCGTGTAATCGCGTGCCGGGTTGTATTCTTCGGATTGGGTTTCGTGGTATGCCATGGAAGTCTCCTATGCGCTGATTTTACCGGATTCATGGATGCCGGCAATAAAAACCTGCTCATCGATAATATTCACCCGGCCTTCGGC
>DPZW01000163.1:1364-1767 GCA_003536545.1 Rhodospirillaceae bacterium | reverse complement strand
ATTCACCCGGCCTTCGGCGTACAGGTGCACGGCTTCGGGATAAATCTTATGTTCCTGTTCAAGGACACGAGCGGATAGCGTTTCTTCCGTATCGTCCGGCAGCACCGGCACTTCAGCTTGTAAAATAATCGGCCCTGCATCCAGTTCTGCACGTACGAAATGCACGGTGCAGCCGTGTGTGTGGTCGCCTGCCGCCAGTGCGGCCCGGTGCGTATCCAGGCCTTTATGCTTTGGAAGCAGGGAAGGGTGGATGTTCATCATCCGGTCACGCCATTCTTTTGCAAACCACGGTGACAGCAGGCGCATGAAACCCGCAAGGCAGACCAGTTGCACTTTTGCTTTCTCCAGCTCCTTGTGCATCGCGTAATCAAAATTTTCACGCGTGTCATAATCTTTGTGATTG
>DPZW01000163.1:0-1196 GCA_003536545.1 Rhodospirillaceae bacterium | reverse complement strand
TTCAGACATGTGCTCTTCCGATCGCGTGTCATAATCTTTGTGATTGATCACCTTGGTTTTGATTTTGGCGGCCTTCGCACGTTCAAGGCCACCCGCATCTGCCTTATTCGAAATCACCAGAACAATTTCCGCCGGGAAATTGGCCTGAGCGCAGGCATCGATCAGAGCCTGCAGGTTACTGCCGCGTCCCGAGATCAAAACACCGATTTTTAGCTTTGCCATGCGTCTTCCGCGCCGAGGATTTCAACGCCGTCCTGGGCGATCACTTCACCAATCACGCTGGCCTTTTCGCCCGCAACATTCAGCGCGGACACAATTTTGTCTTTATTGGCTGCATCACAAATGACAACCATGCCGATACCGCAATTGAATGTACGCGCCATTTCAGTGGCATCAATGCCCGTAACATCTTTCAGCCACGCAAACACAGGCAGAAATTGCCATCGCGAAGCATCAATTTTTACACCCAAACCATCTGGCATCACGCGTGGAATGTTTTCAGACAATCCCCCGCCGGTGATATGCGCCATGCCTTTGATCAGTTTTTCGCGCATCAATGGCAACAACGCTTTCACGTAAATTTTTGTTGGCGTGAGCAATGCATCGCCCAGCAATTGATCTTTATTCCACGGCGCGGGGTCTGAATATTTTAATCCCGCGCGCTCCATGGCTTTGCGGACCAGTGAATAACCATTCGAATGCACACCTGATGATGCGATGCCGATCACAGCATCACCCGCTTGAATATCTGCGCCTGTAATCACCGCATCGCGCTCAACCGCGCCAACAGTAAAGCCCGCAAGATCATAATCTTTGGCAGCATATAATCCGGGCAGTTCCGCCGTCTCGCCACCCACCAATGCGCAACCTGACTGGCGGCAACCCTCGGCAATACCGGCAACAACATCGCGCGCGGCGTTCACATCCAATTTGCCGCTCGCGTAATAATCCAGAAAAAATAATGGCTCCGCGCCTTGCACCAATAAATCATTCACGCACATTGCAACCAGATCGATGCCAACGGTGTCATGCCGCCCGGTTTCAATTGCAATTTTTAATTTGGTGCCAACACCGTCTGTAGCGGCAACCAGCAGGGGGTCTTTAAATCCTGCAGCCTTGACGTCAAAAAATCCGCCAAATCCGCCCAGCGAAACATTGCCGCCGGGCCGAGAGGTTGATTTCGCCAAAGGCTTGAT
>DPZW01000016.1 GCA_003536545.1 Rhodospirillaceae bacterium | reverse complement strand
TCCGCAGCTGGTCGTCTACTGGCGGCAGAATGATCTCCAGAGATTCAATGTCTCCCCTCGTTACAGCTTGAAACACAGACCCGCTTGCTTTAGCTATGAGGCTTGGCTCTGCCAGTTCCAACACCAATGGTAGAAACGAAGAAAGAACCTTCTCTCCACCCCTTATCGCGTTCAGCCCGCGACCGATTGCACAGACCCGATCGGCTAAGTTCCGGCTCCCGACCGGGGCTCGAACTGAGATCAAGACATCACCTGGGATTGCGGTGCGCTCTGGGCTGGTAGTCCAAACCCGCGGCCTGGGGCTTACAGCCCCAAAATCTGCCTTTCCTTGAAAGAAAGGCAGGCCCTGTTCTTCCGTATTGTAAGTGTTTCCAGGCGGCGACTGCCCTGCGATGACTTCGCACACATGGCCAAGTTGAACGACTGGCCATCTGCTCACAAGAACAGCACTCCCCGCATTTCCAGGAACCGATCCGCCCCGCCCAGCGCAGGCAGTCCACCCGCGTAGGCGACAGCCGGCACCGAGAATAGTTCACGGCCCTCGAGACCTTCCGTCCCTTTCGCGCGAAAGACGTCCATGAGCGCGCTGACAACGCGACGCGGCCGATCGTCGAGATCTTGCGCCCACGGCGTGACCAACAGCTCATCGGCGCGTGCCTCCTTCGTGAGTGGGTCGAGCTCGAATCCTGTTTGACCGAAGAAGTCCCACAGATCGTAATCGTCCATCTCCTTGAGGTGAAGTAGGGCCGGAGCGACGGTTCCTGCGGAGCCTAAGGCGCGCATGAGTTCCTTTCGCTGCTTCGGTGGCACCCATCGATCTCGCAACTCATCGAGGCTTGAGGCCTCGCGACGAAGTGCTTCACCAAGATCGTGCAGCGCCTCGGCGAGAGCCACTCGGCGGCCGTCTTCGCCAACCACGAACCGCCCAGCAGATCGAATCTCAATGTGGACACCCTGCACTTTGATCGGGGGCGGCGCGTCCTCGGGGGGCAAGACGGGGCCATCATCGCGCTGTTTCGCCTTGCGCGCGGCAGATTCGAAGTTCTCACCGAGCAGGCGCGTGGCGTCCGTATAGTCGTAGATCCGGAAGAACAGCTTGTTCGTCTTTGGATCGAGCCGGCTACCGCGCCCGACCATCTGTGACACCTGAATCGCCGACTGGATGTAGCGAAAGAACGCGACGTTCTTCAATGCAGGGATGTCGACGCCCGTAGACAGCAGGTCGACGGTTGTGGCAATGAACGTATGCCTTGACGAGCCGCGAAAGTCCGGGAGATCATTCTGTCGCACGGAATGCGTGATCTGAACTGCGTAGGGATCTCGCCGCACTTGCGCGTGACGAGCGCACCACTGGGCGTAGAGATTGTTCATCTCATCCTTCACCCTGCTGGCATGATTATCGCTCGCGCAGAACACGATCGTCTTTGCCTCAGGATCGCCGTAGTCACGAACTAACCGGTTGAAGAGGTCTGCGCACATGGCACGAACGCGGTCATCCAACTCGATCTTAACGTCGAAATCATGAGGACCATACGAGCGCGGGATCCCGTCTACTTTCTGACCGGTCAAGACGTCTCGCACTTCCTTGCCTTCAAGATCACCAGGCTCGATCGTGAGCAGCTCCTCGCCGTCCTCACTGCGGTTGTGGTGAATTCTCATCCGGTCGATGATCGGTTGTGCCAGAAAGCCATCTTCGAGCGCATCCGCCAGGTCGTAAGAGAACACCGGCTCGCCGAAGTAGGCGGTAGTGTCCTGGAATCGCCGCTGGTCCTCGGCTGCGAGGTTGCTGAGGTTACGGATCTCACGTGGCGTAGCAGTCAATCCGATTTGGACCGCGGCCTGGTTTCGATCGAGAACCTGGCGCCACTTGCCGAATCCGGATCGATGGGCTTCGTCGACAATAATGTGCGTGAAGAAGTCCTCCGGATAGTGCTTCGTGAGAAAAGAGGCGTCTTCGGACTCTTCATCATCGAAGCCCAGCGTCTGGTACGTGGCGACAATCACCCTAGCGTTCTTCGCGCTGTCCGTTGCGCTTGCCGCGGCCGCCTCGCCTCCAAAGAACTGCTGCATGGCTCCAAGGGCTTGAGTCCGAAGTTCATCGCGATCACAAAGGAAGAGAGCGCGGCCGAGGTGCTCGCCAGCAGCGATCTTCTTGAGGAGATTAGCGGCGATGAACGTCTTACCGGTGCCAGTCGCCAGGTGCAGTAAGACGCGTTTCTCGCCTCGAGCAATCTTCGCGAGTGCAGCCCGAATTGCACCATCCTGATATCCCCGTCTCTGCGATTCTCCTAGTGGGTAGGGCGAGGTCAGCGGCTTTGCCAGTTCGGCGTCCAGATCGATGGCTTCGGCGCCCTCCCAGCGGTCCCTGATCTCGAATGGCGTCGGGAACGCATCCACGGGCTGCGGCTCCGAAGTCATGCCGGTCACCGCGTCGTACATCACAAACTGATGGCCATTCGTGCTGAACACGAACCGGGCATGCAGCCTACGCGCGTACTTCTTCGACTGATCAAGCCCCTGACCAGGAGGCTCAGACTCAGCCTTCGCTTCGATGATCCCGATGACCAGGTCTTGACCGCGCGCAGTCGGAACTCGCAGCGTGTAATCCGTGCGAGCCTGGGCTCGTTTCGCGTGCCGCAGGCCATCCGCGACGATGATCTGACCTAGCGTTTCCTCACGCTTGATGAGATGCTCCCACCCCTTCGCATGAAGAACCGGGTCAATGAGCTGGATTCGAGTCTCGGTCTCATTGCGCACGCCCGGCATTTTATCTTCATGCCGACCGGCGAAGTATGGACGCCGTTCACTTTCATCAACGTCGGGATGGTGACGGTTGATCTTTGGGTGCCGGGTGCGATATAAATCGCAGTGTGCTGACTGTTTTTCCCGTCGGGTGTGCCGTGGCCGATTTATTTTATCCTGACGCCGGTTGAAATCATTTCATTCCTCGCGCGTCCGTTCAGTCTTTCCATGCGACTATTCCTGAACATGATGGCGGGCCATATGGTTCTGAAAATCTTTGCGGGTTTTTGTGTGATGATGGTGTCCTTGGGCGGCCTGATGTCGTTGACCAGTATCGTGCCATTTGCTGTGAAATTTGCCGTGACCGGATTTGAATTCGGCGTCGCATTTTTGCAGGCTTATATCTTTACGGTTTTCACTTGCCTTTACCTGCGTGATGCGATTTATCTGCATGGGCATGACGACCACTAGTTCAACTTTTTAACAACCAAACGAGGAAAAAATGGACGTACAAACAATGAAATTACTGGCTGCTGCTATCGCGCTTTTGCCAATGGCAGGCGTTGGCATCGGCCTGGGGATGATCGGCTCGTCTTTGACGCAGGCCATCAGCCGCAACCCTGGTGCATCTGACAAGATCTCGCAGGCGGGTATTCTTTTGACAGCCTTTACGGAAGCTATCGGTCTCTTCACCTTCGGTGCGGCGATGGCCATCCTGTTCGGTTAATCGACAGATAAATAATGCGCTTACTGGCATTTTTCCTCACATTGTTTTTGCTGGCTGGTGCGGCGCAAGCTGCACCTGCTACAGCCTTGCCTGCAAAAACAGAAAGCAGCATTCATGGTGATGTGATGACTGCTGTGGGTGAAACTAATGCAATCACAGACGCCCTGCATGAAGAATCTGGTGAACATCACGAAGCTGCGGGCCCACCGCAATTTGCCGTCCATACTTTTCCCAGCCAGTTATTCTGGCTGGTGATTAGCTTTGGCGCATTGCATCTGATTTTGACCTTTGCCGCTTTGCCGCGTATCGAACAGGGAATTTCAGCCCGTGCTGCGCACATCCATCATTTATTGAATGATGCGCGCCGCCTGCGTGACGAAGCGGAATCGCACAAAAATGATATGAACCAGGCATCGGACGCTGCGCATCACAAGGCGCATGAAATGCTGAACAAGGCAGCGGTGGAGGCACAAGACGTTGCCAATCGTCGCAATCATGAGCTTGAGGCGATTTTGCAAACCAAGATTAAGGCATCCGAGGATCGCATTGCAACCGCGCGTGCCAATGCAGTGCAGTCGGTGCGCGAAGCTTCACAAATTCTGTTGCCGGTGGTGCTGCAAAAAATGGCAGATATGAAATTATCTGATAAAGAAATTTCCAATCTGGTGAATGACATTGAAACGCCGCGTAGCAATGGCAATTTCTCGCGGGGGGCGGCATAATGGCTGTAGGCGCGCACCCTCCGATGTTTTCACTTGAAAATCCGACTCTTTGGGTGGCGGTTGCGGCTATTGCTTTTATCGCTGTGGTCTGGCGTCCCTTGGGGAGCATGATTGCTAAGGGCCTGGATGGACGCGCTGCAAGAATCCGCGCAGAAATTGATGAAGCGGAAAAACTGTTGTCCGACGCAAAGACCCTGCTTGCGCGTTACACGGGCCAGCTGGCAACAGCCGAAGTAGAAGCGCGCCAGATTATCGCTCAGGCTGAGGCGGATGCCGAAGCCGTTCGCCAACGCGCGGCCAAGGAACTGGAATACTCCCTCACTGCACGCCAACAGCATGTGATGGACCGCATCGCACAGGCCGAGGCGTCTGCGGTGGCTGAAGTACGCTCAGCAACGGTCACAGCGACCATGGATGCGGCGCGTCGGGGCCTCAAGCAACATCTGAATGACAATCAACAGGATGCCTTACTGCAAAAAGCCGTGAGTGCGGTTGAGAAAAATCTGCGCTAGACTATCGGCGTGACCCGCTGCCTTTATCCTGAACCCAGTTTGCAAAACGCTGCTGCCTACCGCAATTTGCGCGTCGGCCTATTTGGCGGCTCTTTTAACCCTGCGCATTCAGCGCATCAGCAGCTCGCACAGCGCGCGCTCGAAGCTCTGGAGCTGGATGTGGTCTGGTGGCTGGTCTCGCCGCAAAACCCCCTTAAATCAATCGATGACATGGGTGCTTTTGCCAGTCGCATGGTATCGGTGCAAAAACAACTGATTGGCACGCGCATGCTTGCAACAGACATCGAGCTGCAGCTGGGCACCCAATATACCTGTGAAACCATCCGGCAGTTGCGGGAACATTTCCCCAAAACGCATTTTACTTGGATGATGGGCGCAGATAGTTTCCGGCAATTTCACCGGTGGGATCATTGGCAGGATATTGCGCAAATGGTGCCTATGGCGGTTTTCGCGCGGCCACCTCGGCAGCTGCGCGCACTCTCTGGCTTTGCAGCCAAAACTCTGCAAAAATACCGTGTGCAAAGCGGCAAAGAACTCGCTCGGCGGACCAGCGAAGGTCTTCCGGGTTGGGTTTATGTCATGATGCCGCTTAACCCGATTTCAGCAACGGAGATACGTTCAAAACATGGCCGCACCTAAAAAAACCACAGCCGCGAAAAAACCCGCTGCAAAAAAAGCAGCAGCAAAAACAACAGTGAAAGCTGCAGTTGTCAAGAAATCAGCAGTGAAAAAAACGACTGCGCCAAAGACAGTTATGAAGAAGACCGTGGCTCCCAAAACAACAGCCAAGAAATCTGCTGGCAAAACACTCAACACGGTTGAAAAGCGTATCGTCGAACAACGCTATTTGATTTTGAAATCTCTGGATGACGGCAAAGCCGAAGATATCCTGGATTTTGATTTGCGTGCGCGTTCTTCGCTGGCGGATTATATAGTGATTGCTTCGGGTCGCTCCACGCGTCATGTTTCCTCGCTCGCAGAAAATATTTCCAAATCCCTCAAACAGGCCGGGCATAAAATCCTGCACCGCGAAGGTGAAGGCAGCAATGACTGGGTGATTGTGGATACCGGTGATATCGTTGTGCATATTTTCCGTCCCGAAGTGCGCAGTTATTATCGCATCGAAGAGATATGGCAAAAATAAGAACCCTGGTCGCAGCGGTCGGGAAAATGTCCGGCCAGAAATTTCATGCACCGGCAGCGGAATATCAACGCCGGATGCCGCATGTGCAGGTGACCGAAATTGACATTCGCAAAAAACTGCCACCGCTTGAAATGCAAAAAGCCGAAGGCGATGAATTATTGCGTGCCAGCTTGGGCTTCCATCGCATCGTGCTGGATGTGGGGGGCAAAAGCTACAGCAGCGAGAGTTTCGCCGAAGCCCTGCAATCCTGGCATGACAGGCATGGGCAGGTGGCATTCCTCATTGGCAGCGCGGATGGCCACGGCGCGGCGGTGCGCGCGGCGGCGGATCAATCTTTATCGCTGGGATCCTTTACGCTGCCGCATTTATTGGCCCGTGTGGTGTTGCTTGAACAGCTCTATCGTGCTGAAACCATTCTAACCAAACATCCCTATCATCGAGGATAAGATGAGCCAATTGATCTTAATGCGCCACGGCCAATCCGAATGGAATTTGCAAAACCGTTTTACGGGCTTTAAAGATGTGAAACTGACCGAAGCCGGCGAAGCTGAAGCGCGCGCTGCAGGCGAGAAACTAAAAGCCGCCAATATCATGCCCGATAGTGTGTTTACTTCAACGCTGGAGCGGGCCTGGCGCACGGCGGAACTCGCATTGCAAAGTGCGGGTTATAATTTGCCGCTGCAAAAATTTGATGATTTGCGCGAACGCGATTACGGAGATCTCACCGGATTGAATAAGGCCGAAACAGCCGAAAAATACGGTGAAGAACAGGTGCATATCTGGCGGCGGTCGTATGATATCGCACCACCCGCGGGAGAGAGTTTGTCGGATGTCGTAGGGCGCGTGGAACCATTTTTTCTGGATCATATCCAGCCACTGCTCATTGCTGATCAAACGGTGATGATTGCGGCGCATGGTAATTCCCTGCGCGCGTTGCTGATTGTGCTGGGGATTTATACGCCGGATAATATTCAGCATGCGGAAATTCCAACCGGCGCGCCGTTACTGGTGAATTTTGAGGCTGGCGTTGCAACCACGCATGATTATCTCTAACGCCATACGCTTTTTATTGATTGCATGCCTGTGGTTTCCGCTTGCCGCGCAGGCACAAACTTCGGCCAAAAGCCAGGCTGAATTGCGGCGTATTGAAAAACAGCAAAAGGAAAAAGAACAGCAGTCCAAGGCACTCGCGCGCGATAGTGCAAAAATCAAAGCCGAACTGGAAAACCTGAAGAAGAAACTCGTGGCTGTCTCTGAACGCCTGGCAGAGCATGAAGATAAACTTGCCGGTTTGCAGGCCGACCTGGTGAATATCGAACAGGAAGAAAAAAAATATTCTGCCCTGCGCAAGGAAAATCAAAAAGATTTATCCGAGGTATTGGCGATCGTGCTGCGCCTCTCCCGCCTGCCGCCCGAAGCCATGGTCTTTGCACCTACGGATCCCCAGCAAACCATTTACACCAGCTTTGGCATGCAGGTGGTGATGAAAGAGCTTAACAAGCGCGTGCTCACAGCGCGTGAACAATTGGGCAAGCTGGCCGAGGTGCGCGAGAAGTTGCGCGAACAGCGCGCGGCTGTGGCCGCTGCTGAAGTGAAGATCAATGCCGATCGCGCTGAACTGGCCAGTCTGGTACGTGCCCGTGAATCTGCCCAGCGTAAAACCGACAAGGACCGCGCCGCTGCGGATGCCGAGGCCAAGAAACTGGCGGCCCGCGCGGCAGATTTACGGGATTTGATCAAGAAATTGCAGGAAAAAGCGCGCCAAAAACCTGATAAGCCCAAAGTCACGGGCCCCGCACTTTACGCCAAGGGTTCAGCCAAACTGCCGGTTTCCGGTAAAATCATCCGTGCCTACGGCCAGTCAGACTCAGCCGGGAACCGCGCGCGGGGTATGACGGTTGCAACCACTCCCCGAGCGGTGGTGAATGCGCCCCGGGCAGGACAGGTAGCTTTTGCCGGTGCGTTTCGTTCCTATGGCCAGGTAGTTATTATTGAAATTGCGGATGGCCAGCATATTTTACTCACCGGATTGGGTAGTATTAGCGTCAGCGAAGGCGAGTCGGTGAAAGCAGGCGAACCGGTGGGCCGTATGGCGGATGAAGCGGGTGTCCTTTATCTGGAAACAAGAAAAGATGGCGAACCAGTTGACCCAGCCACCTATGGTCTGACAAAATCGTGACGCAATCAGGAGAAACAGATGTCGCAGCGTAGAATACGGAATTTCGGTTTTTGGTTTGTCTGGCTGGTGATGCTCACCGGTCTGCATGCGGCAACACATCCGTTATTTGCACAGCAGCCCGCACAGGATGACAGCGTTATGCTGCGTGACAACACGCAGGGCGTGACGGCGGACACCTATCGCCAGCTGAATCTATTTTCCGAAGTCTTTGAACGTGTGCGCCGCGATTACGTGAAACCGGTCACGGATAAACAATTGGTCGAAGCAGCCGTGAACGGCATGCTCACCAATCTTGATCCGCATTCTGCTTATCTGAATGCTGATGATTTTAAAAATATGCAGGTGCAAACGCGCGGTGAATTCGGCGGCCTGGGCATTGAGGTCACAATGGAAAACAGCGTGGTCAAGGTTGTATCCCCAATTGATGATACGCCTGCAGCCAAAGCCAATATCAAGCCGAATGATTTTATTGTCGCCATTGATGGTGCGCCTGTGATGGGCCTGACGCTGACCGAAGCGGTTGATAAATTGCGCGGCAAACCCCAATCACGCGTGACGCTTTCTGTTGTGCGTGAACGCCAGGATCCCTTTGATGTCACCCTCACGCGCGATATCATCCGCATCAAATCTGTGAAAAGTGAAATGAAGGGCGATGTGGGTTATTTGCGTATTTCATCTTTCAATGAACAGACCACAGATAATTCCCGCGCTGCGATCAAGAAATTTATCACTGACAACGGTGATAAATTAAAAGGCCTTGTGGTGGATATGCGTAATAATCCCGGCGGTTTGCTCGATCAATCTATCTCGGTTGCATCCTTGTTTCTGGATAATAACAGTGAAGTGGTGTCTACCAAAGGCCGTCACCCTGAAGATAACCAAGTTTATAAGACTGAAACCGACCCTATTGTGCCCAAAGATTTGCCGGTGATAACGCTCATCAATTCAGGCTCGGCCTCTGCTGCAGAAATTGTGGCGGGTGCGCTGCAGGATCACAAACGTGCGGTGGTGATCGGCACGCAAAGTTTTGGCAAAGGTTCGGTGCAGACCGTAATGCCGGTGCCGGGTTACGGCGCGATCCGCATCACCACAGCCTATTATTTCACGCCGTCTGGCCGCTCTATTCAGGTCACGGGTGTGAAGCCAAATATCGAAGTGCGGCAAAAAGGCGAGAAAGATCGCCTGACCTTCAGTGAAGCAGATCTCAAGGGCGCGCTTGCCAATCCGAACGGCGCAAAGGCCATAAAGAGCCAGCGTGCAGCCAATGACAATAGCGTGATGCCCGAAGAAAAAGATCGCGATCGTTCCAAAGATGAAAGCGTTGCCAATGATACGTTGGGAGATCTTTCCAAGGATACGCAGTTGCAGCGTGCCATGGAATTAATCCATGGCATTTCCACCTATCAAACAGGGGATGCGCCTGTTGTGAAAAGCGGGAATAATTGATGCTGCTGCGCTACGGCCCCTTTGCACTGATCTGGCTGATTGGCGGCGCATTTTTATTATGGCTGATAATCGCACCGCGCATTGCGGATCCGCGCTACTGGCAGGTTGATGCTGTAGATATCAAATTGGGATCCACTGCCGTTTTCAATCAGTATGATGAAAATAAAAACACAATGAATGATGCGGCAAATAATCCATCCCAAACACCTGAACAGGCTGTGCCGCAAACCGAAGATCCGGGGCTCGCACCGCTTTCTGCGCTGGCAGACGATGGTGTCAGAATTAATGCGTTAAATCCCGATCTGCAGGAAGACGGCACGCATGGGCCTATTCCTAAAAAACTGGGTGACCGCGCGCCGTGGCAATATTATGCGCGTCCGTTTCCCGCAGATGATGCGCGCCCGCGCATTGCCATTGTCGTCAAAGATATGGGTCTGTCGGATTCTGGCCTGAAAGACAGTTTGCTTACCTTGCCGGGCCCGGTGTCTTTTGCCTTTTCACCTTATGCCGATAATCTTTCCCATGCGATGCAATCGGCACGTGATCGCGGCCATGAAACTTTGCTGCAATTGCCGCTTGAAGTGCCGCCCGGTGCCATCGTGGATGTGGGCACCCAGGCGATCAGTTCCGCACAAACAGCAGCCGTGAACCAGGATAATTTATTCAAGCTGTTGGCGCATATGCCTGGCAGCGTGGGGGTGATTACAGAGGGCGGCCAGCGGTTGGCAAATAATGAAAGCATGCTCAAGCCATTGATGGAAAATCTCTGGGGCCGCGGCCTCTTGATGATTGATGATACACAGCAGAATGAAACACTCTCACCGTTATTTGCCGAACAGCTTAAAATGCCCTGGGCACGCAGCCTGCTCCGCGTGGATGAAATATTGACGCGGAATGCCATTGATGAGGCGATGAAAAAAGCCGTTGCCCTTGCCAAGGAAAATGGCCGCGCGGTGGTGGTCACAGGCGCATCCCCGCTCGCGCGCAGCATGATTGCCAATTGGACACCACGTCTTGAACGCGAAGGCATTGCGCTTGCGCCGGTTTCTGCGGTGGTGACATTGGGATCTGCAGGACAGGTCAGCTTGCCTGAACAACAACTTGCACCCAACGTCATGACCGAAGAAACCGAAGATGATACGGCAACGCCCACTGCGGCAGAACCGGAAACCGGACCGATCAATTTGCTCAACCCGGGCACGAATGTACCCAATATTCTCGATCCTGCAAAACCTGCACAGCCCTAGTTTTAGGGTGACAAGTTTTCATGGCGCGTTATTCTGGAGGTCATGCAGTTTTGCATGACAACTTTTCCCTTTGGAGGAACGCTATGAAACTTCACATCCTGCCCATTTTTGCACTCATACTCACCATTGCCCTGCCGGCGATGGCAGAAACTAAGGCAACTACTGCCAAGAAAATTCATCCCCAGCTTACCGAACAACGCGGCGGCATCACGCAGGAGAAATTTCAGCAAAAACAGGAAACCGCACAGGAGCGTTTTGACAATCGTCAGGATAAGCAGCTCAATCGTTTTAATGCGCATAATAATCGGATGGAGCAACGCCAGGAAAATCGCAGCGAAGCGCAAAGCCGTATGGAAAAAAGAAAAACAGAACGCCAGGCGCGCCGAGAGAAAATGAAATCGGAACGCGAAGCTTTGGAGACCAAACGCGAAGAAGCGCGCGCTGCGCGCCGCGCCAAGGCAAACACCCAGATGCCCGCGCTTGAGCTGGACAGTGAAACCAGTATTGGTGTGCAGTAATTCAAGGGTTCCGGAAAAGGGGGCAGGTTCGCCCCCTTTTTATCAGGCACGATAAATTCTATAAAAAATAATCATGACAGATAAAAAATTGCCTTACCGCCTTGGGGTTGGCCTTGTCGTTTTTAATGCGGCAGGGCTGGTGCTGATGGGCGAGCGCATTGATTTTCCCGGCTCCTGGCAATTTCCCCAGGGCGGCATTGATGCGGGTGAAGATCCATGGCTGGCGGCGCAGCGCGAACTTTATGAAGAAGCCGGCATCACCGCCGATAAAATTTCATACCTGGGTGAAACTGCGGATTGGCTGACTTATGATTTTCCCGAAGGCGCAGTGGGCCATCCCATTTACGGCCATCATGCTGGACAAAAACAGAAATGGTTTGCTGTGCGTTTTCTGGGCAATGCAGATGACATTAAATTGGACGCGCATCACGCCCCGG
>DPZW01000059.1 GCA_003536545.1 Rhodospirillaceae bacterium | reverse complement strand
TTCGCCTGTCCGGTTTCCGGCTTCACGATTGCAGAAATTGAACCGCGTTTGTTTTCATTTAATTCACCCCACGGCGCATGCCCCGAATGTGACGGCCTGGGCACGGCGGAAGAATTCATCCCCGAACTGATTGTACCGGATGAAACATTATCCCTGCGCGATGGTGCAATATTGCCGTGGGCGACGGCAAGCACCGGCACCAGCGCATGGTATATTGGACTTTTGGAAACCCTGGCACGGCATTACGGCCAGAGCATGAGCAAACCGTGGAAGGAATTGAGTAAAACCTTCCGTGAAGAACTGCTGCACGGATCAAAAGATATTATTCACATCAAATATTCCGATGCGATGTTCAGCTATAACAAAAAGAAAAAATGGGAAGGTGTTATTCCCAACATGCGCCGCAAATGGCGCGAGACCGAAAAAGAACATATCCGTGAAGAATATGCGCGTTATATGCGCCTGAATCCCTGCCCGGCATGCCATGGCTACCGATTGAAACCTGAAGCACTGGCCGTCAAGGTTGGCGGCAAGCATATCGGCGAAGTGACCGCGATGGCCATCCGTGATGCTGCGCCGTGGTTTGCGGCATTGCCGAAAAAACTTTCGCGGCGTGACAATGAAATTGCCGTGCGGATTTTAAAAGAGATCAATGATCGTTTGCATTTTCTGGTTAATGTTGGCCTGGATTATCTGACGCTATCCCGCATGGCAGGAACGCTTTCGGGCGGAGAGTCGCAGCGCATCCGCCTCGCCTCACAAATCGGCTCCGGCCTCACGGGCGTATTATATGTGCTGGATGAACCATCAATTGGTTTGCACCAGCGCGATAATGACCGCCTGCTCGCCACGCTCAAACGCCTGCGTGACTTGGGCAATACGGTGTTGGTGGTGGAGCATGATGAAGACGCTATTCGCGCAGCCGATTATGTGATTGATATGGGCCCCGGCGCAGGTTCACAGGGCGGTGAAATTGTGGCCGAAGGCCCGCCGGATAAAGTTATCAACGATAAAAAATCACTCACCGGGCAATATCTGCGCGGTGAAAAACAGGTTGCGCTGCCGCGCACGCGGCGTGCGGGCAACAGCAAAAAAATATCGGTTATTGGCGCGCGTGAAAATAACCTGCAGAATGTCACGGCGGAATTTCCATTAGGCACCTTCACCTGCGTGACGGGCGTTTCCGGCGGCGGCAAATCCTCACTGGTCATTGAAACATTGTACAAGGCGGCGGCCAAGGAATTGATGCGCACCTATGAACCGCCAGCGGAACATGACAAAATCATCGGCCTGCAGCACCTGGACAAGGTGATTGATATTGATCAATCACCTATTGGCCGCACGCCGCGTTCGAACCCGGCGACTTATACCGGTGCGTTTGACCCCATCCGCACCTGGTTTGCGGGCTTGCCGGAGAGCAAGGCGCGCGGTTATCAGCCGGGCCGTTTTTCATTCAATGTTCAGGGCGGCAGATGTGAAAGCTGCCAGGGCGACGGCGTCAAGAAAATTGAAATGCATTTCCTGCCGGATGTCTTTGTAACCTGTGATCAATGCAATGGCAAACGCTATAACCGCGAAACACTGGAAGTTTTATACAAAGGCAAATCGATTGCAGACGTATTGGACATGACCGTGGATGACGCGGCGGAATTTTTCCAGAACGTGCCGACGATTTATAACAAACTGCAAATGCTGCAACAGGTTGGCCTTGGCTATATCCATGTGGGCCAACAAGCCACCACGCTTTCAGGCGGCGAAGCGCAACGGATTAAACTGTCCAAGGAATTATCCAAACGCGCCACCGGACGCACGTTATATATTTTGGATGAACCCACCACGGGACTGCATTTCCACGATATTAAAAAACTGCTCGAAGTCCTCCACCGGCTCGTGGATCAGGGTAACACGGTGGTTGTTATCGAACATAACCTTGAAGTCATCAAAACGGCGGATTGGATCATTGACCTGGGGCCTGAAGGCGGCGATGGCGGCGGGTTTATCGTGGCCGCAGGCACGCCCGAGGATATTGCAGCCGTGAAAAACAGTTATACGGCGAAATATCTGAAGCCATACCTGCAACGCAAAGAAGAAGAAGCCCCGGCGAAAAAACGCAAAAGGGCCTAATAAATGGTCCGGGCACCGCTGCAACTATTAAATAAGATTGCCTTCAACCGCTAATGACCATATTCTTTTTGATAAGAATATTATTATTTTTTAGTTGAGTGGATATATGGACCATTGCGACACTGTTCTGAATTATGTCTGGATCAACCGGGAGGCTTTTTCATCGCCCGGAGCTGAGGGCGATAATCCTGTTCAGAAGCGTTACACAGATAACGTCCTTAAAGTTGCGGATAATAGCCCCCAGCTTACCGTTAAGTTATGGATTGACTTTGCTCTGCTGGATGGTGCCGCCCAAGAATTTTTAACAGAGCTGGGGACAAGTGCCAGTAATGGAAATCTTGAAATTCATGATCTTCGCGAAGTTGTTGCATATCAACAGCATCCCGTGTTCCGTGAAGCTGAAAAACCGGAGGATGAACACCCGGTCATCTGGAAAAAAGTTGATTTGGCCCGCCTGCTGGTGTTGAAACATGTTTTTGAGACAACCGACGCAGAAAATATTTTCTATTCTGATTTCGATATCGTCTCCCCTCCCATTGGGGCATGTTATACGAAGAAAGCACTTGATGAATTCGGCATGGTATTTGGCAAGATCCAGAAGCCTACGCATGGGTGGTGCCTGGAAAACAGTTTCATGGGATTTCATCGTGGCCACGAAACATTTCTGTTTGAGCAACTAATCCCTGATTCGGTTGCGGCGATTGCGAATGATCAAAAAAACTGCTTCTGGGCATTTCGGCGCGCTGTGAAAGAAAAATTTTCAGAAGGTGAACAGAAGTATTTAATCGTGCCTGTGGCGCAAATGGCAGGCCCAAATTCTGTTGGTATTTGCGATAAGGTGCCGCTCCCCAAACCTGACATGGGAGTCCCGGATGACCGCAAAGCGAGCCAGCAACCGCCATGGTTTAAAAATTCATTTTGGGGGGCTTTCTTTTCCGGCGGCTGAGGTTCGTTACGTGACAAAAATGGGTCAGCGCGCGAAAATGGCGAATCATGAATGGCCTAACTCCCGATATGGCGGAAAAACTGCGCGTGCAAATTGCGCGCATGGTGGCGGGAAATGGATTGCCTCCCGAAGCCGTTGCACTGAATAGCCAGCATACCACCCAGATTAAATTACGCGGCCAATTGGATGTGCGTCTGATCATGCGGGCCGAAACTGCCCAGGGCAAAGGCCCCGCCCCCGTTAATTTTCATCAACAACTGGGAGCAGCCGCCGATATCGCACCCACGGCAACCCGATTGCAAACCGAATTGGCAAATGACGCTCAGCGATTGCAATTTGCAGCGGATCAAATTTTGCAGCAAGAACATCAAGGCTGGGGCCTGGTGGCAACTGACGTTCCGCTTTCGCAACTGAATTATATTATTGGCGCGCAATATGCCTGCAGCAATTGCGAGGGCACCAGCATGCAAACCTGTGCCACTTGCAACGGCAGCAAACGCCAGAATTGTCCACATTGCCACGGCAAACGTGAAATCACCTGCCCCACCTGTTTTGGCCGCGGCGTGATGTCTTCGGGCGAGAATTGCGCGGCCTGCCGTCAGCGTGGCATTGTGGCCTGCGCCACCTGCCAGGGCCAGGGTGAAATGGGCTGCGCCCATTGCAGCGGCAAAGGCCAGATGCCTTGCAAAGGCTGTGATGCCAAGGGCACGCTATATCAGCAAGTCACGCTGAATGCTTTCGCACAGGCTAATTTTAGATTGGCGATCGCAGAAGATTTGCCCGAAGAAACGATGCGCTATGTCCGCAAATTAAAACCGGAAAATTTACTGGGTGATCGTGCGACGATTATTCAGGATCAAACTGAAGCTGGCCCGGATTATGTGCGCATTCATTATCATGCTGAATTTCCTATCACCCAATATCAATTCCAGATTGGCAATATACCGGCTGAATTTGTTACACTGGGCCATAGGGGCAGCCTGTTTGAAGCCCCGCCATTTATGGACCGAATTTTATCGCCATCACTGGATATATTGCGCCGCGCGCGCCGCCGTGATGTTCCGGCGGCTACCGCACTGCAGGAACTGGGCAAGATCAAATTTTATCGCGCCGCATTTGCAGACGGTAAAAGCAAAGAATTGCGACGACGTTATCCCTTTGGCATTTCAGGCGGATTGATGCGTGAAATTCCTGCAGGTTTGCATTATTTGCTGAGCATTTTGACTGAACGGCCACGGATGCTGGCAGCTGTTGCATTCAATGCTGTTGCCGCCATCGTGTTGTTATATATTTATGCGTTGGGATCAGCCGAACGGCCATTTTCAATCATGGATATTCTTTTGTGGCTGGCTCTGCTGCTGTTAAACGCAGGTATTATTTTAACCGCACATTTTCAGGTTTCTGTGAATGCATTAAAACCATTTGGGATCAAACCCAATGTGCAGATGGATCATATGATGACGGCATTGGGAAAAACCGGCCTGTTATCCCTTGGCATTACACTTGCGCTTTGCATTATTCTGCGACTGGTCGGCTGATTAATTTTTATCTTTGGTATAAATCACAACTTCGTCCGGTTGTGTGTAATTCAAAACGCGCCGCGATTGTTCATCGAGTAAATCTACATCAATACTGCCGGGACGCATCCGGTTCACGCGCGCCTGATAAGCTTCATGTTCGCCCTGCGCATTTGCCAATTTCGTTTCAACGGTTTGAATTTTTGCCTCAAGCTGCATCAGGCGGATGAGTGAACGTTT
>DPZW01000083.1:7817-9027 GCA_003536545.1 Rhodospirillaceae bacterium | reverse complement strand
CGGTCATCCACCGCGATCCGCATTTCGGGCGTATTGACGACTTTGGGCAAAGCATCGAGCAGCGCCGCCAGGTCATCGCCGGAATTCGCCAGATCATTCAAAAGACGCACGCCGCAATACAGGCCATCATCAAAGCCGTAATAACCATCGGCGAAAAACATATGGCCCGACATTTCGCCCGCGATCGGCGCGCCGGTTTCTTTCATTTTGGATTTGATCAATGAATGTCCGGTGCGCCACATCAGCGGTTTGCCGCCCAGCCGCGTGACTTCGTCAAACAACACCTGGCTGGCCTTCACATCGGCAATGATCGTTGCGCCCGGCAGGCGCGATAAAATATCGCGCGATAAGATTGCCAGTAATTGATCACCCCAGACAATGCGGCCGCGGCGGTCAATCACGCCAATCCGGTCACCATCACCGTCAAAGGCAATACCCAGATCCGCATTTATTTCCGCTACTTTATTTTGCAGATCAATCAGATTTTCCGGTACAGTGGGATCCGGATGATGATTGGGGAAATTGCCATCAATGTCGGCAAACAAACAATGATGCTCACCCGGTAATTTTTTCACAAGTGCGGTCAGAATTTCACCTGCCGCGCCGTTACCTGCATCCCACACGACTTTCAGGCCTTGTGTAGATTTATAATCAGCGGCAAGACGCGCGGTGTAGCTTTCGCGAATATCGTGGGCGCGCGCGTTGCCCGTTTGATTTTCAAAATCACCAGCGGCGGCAAGCTTGCCCAATGCAGTGATATCATCGCCATAATAAGGTGTGTCCAGCATCACCATTTTAAACCCATTATGCGTGGGCGGATTATGGGAACCTGTCACCATCACGCCAGCATCCAGGCCTAAATCTTTCACACCAAAATAGAGCATTGGCGTGGGGCCAAGGCCCAGTTGCACAACCTCTGCGCCCGATGCAACCAAACCTTCGATCAGTGCAGCTTCAAGATCTGGCGAAGATTTTCGGCCATCGCGTGCAACGCCCACCGATCTTCCGCGTTTACGAATAAGCGTTGTCGCAAAAGCGCGGCCCAATGCAAAAGCATCTTTGGTCGATAAAGTTTCGCCTACAATGCCGCGAATGTCATAGGCACGCAGAATGGAATGATGAAATTGGTGCATGATTAACCAAGCAATTTTTTAAGTTCAGCGCGCAAACCTGTACCCAGATCCGGCCGCGCCATGGCAAAGGCGATATT
>DPZW01000083.1:7310-7638 GCA_003536545.1 Rhodospirillaceae bacterium | reverse complement strand
TGCCAAAGGCGATATTCGCCATCAACCAGCCCAGTTTATCGCCGCAGTCATAGCGGGTGCCTTCATAGCGATAACCATGGAAATTTTGTCCACCCGCGATCATTTTCTGTAAGGCATCGGTGAGTTGAATTTCGCCGCCCGCACCAATCATGCGGGCTTCCAGGTGATCCAGCACCTGGGGCTGTACAATATAACGGCCTATGATGGATAATGTGGAGGGTGCTTTTTCCGGCACAGGTTTCTCCACCACGCCTTTCATTTTTGCAAGTTTGCCGTCATCGCTTTCAATATCCAGAATGCCGTAACGGTTGGTATGTTCGCGCGGCAC
>DPZW01000083.1:6701-7040 GCA_003536545.1 Rhodospirillaceae bacterium | reverse complement strand
TGTCGCAGGCATGGCGTATCCGATTGCACCACATCATCCGGCAATAAAATCGCAAAAGGTTCATCGCCAATCACATGGCGCGCGCACCAGATGGCATGCCCCAAACCCAGTGGCTGATGCTGGCGCGTGAAATATAAATGGCCGGATTCAATATCAGCCGCGCGCACCATATCTAAAGCCTCAAACTTGCCCTTTTCTTCTAGAACATCATAAAGTTCGGGATGCTGATCAAAATGATCTTCAAGCACATCCTTGCCGCGCGACGTGACAAAAACAAATTCCTCAATGCCTGCCGCGCGCGCCTCTTCAACCGCATATTGAATCAGCGGCTTGTCGACC
>DPZW01000083.1:0-6442 GCA_003536545.1 Rhodospirillaceae bacterium | reverse complement strand
GGCCACGGGGAATACCGCTTTGCGGACAGGTCTTTTCTCTTGTGTTTTCATGGAGTTCTTTTGGCAGATTGGGGCCCTAACCTCAAGGCCCGGCAAGTTAACTTTGCGTTAGCCTGCCCTATTCCAGATAATATTCCACCGTAGTGACGACCCGCACACGTTTATCGATTACCTGGCTTTGCGGCGCATTATCATCATCCCGCGCCATGATCTGGAACAGGCCTTGGGAAGCAGTTTTGATCTGGCCAACCTTGGCACCTGAATCTTCGGCAAATTTCTGCGCGGCTTCGCGCGCGTTTCGGGTTGCCTCGGCAATCATATCCGGTTTCACATCATTCAATTTGGTAAAGATGTAGGATGGGCCAGAGCTTTGCGCGATAATCACGCCTTCTGAAATCAGATCGCCCAGGTTGCGGAAAATTTTATCGACCAGATCCACATTCGCCGTGCGCACGACATATGTTTTGCTAAGAATATAACGGCCATTTTGAATATTATCCGGGCGATATTGCTGCGCCAATAAATCCGTCACATCCACGCGCTGCACGGAAACCTCGGCTTCGGGCAAACCCTGCGCCTGCAAAAATGCGACCACTTTATCACCCTGTGATTTCAATGCGGTTTGCGCCACGGCCAGATCATTGTCTGTGACAGTATATTGAATGGACCAGATCGCCAAATCCGCCTTCACGTCGCGTTCCGACAAGCCGCGCACCGAGACCGCGCGTTCACCGCCCTGAAAATGTTGCAAACCTTTGCTGATAAAATAACCGGCGGACATTAATCCGGCGGCTACAAATAATGCACCCAATAATTTTGCGACGGCTTTCATATTTTTCTGCTCCTGCTGCAGTTATGCTAACGCGCTGCGTCAGGATGGCAATAACAAATCCTTCGCCATATTCACCTTGGCCGCCAGATAATCCGTGCCGCCCGCATCAGGGTGCAGGCGCGACATCAGGCGGCGATAGGCGGCCTTTACATCATCGTCACTTGCGCCCTCCTTGAGACCCAAAATCTGCAAGGCTTCTTCGCGCGCCATTTGTTCTTTGGTTTTCGTAAAACGTGCGCGAAAACGCGCGCGCCAGTCATCGAGTTGTGTGTGATCCAGATAAGTCATCAACACGCTGGCTGAACGCTGATCCACCTTGCGCAATTCCGCCAGCAGATCCAATAAATCATCCGCCGCGAGTTGTTCCAGATGCATCCCGGTAAATGTGCCTTGGCGCACTTCGCCGTTCATCGCGCGCGTATTGGCATTTACGCGGACAATAATAAACGGCGTCTCTAATTTATTGGTTGGCGTGGTCACAGATTGCTGTTCGACGCGGCGGCGTTTGATTTCAGTATTTTGCGCCAGACGCAAAAACACCGGCAAGGCCAAAACGCCAACGCCAAAAGCGGCCGGCATCTGCCCGATATAGACCGCGTAATATTGCCCGGCGCATAAGGCGCAGAGCACCATGCCGCGCGCCCATAGTTCTGGGTGATATTTTTTGCGGCGCGGCACGCCCTTGAACAGCAGATAGGCCGCCAGGCCCTGAATGACCAAGAGAGGCAATAACATATCCCATATTTGTGAGAGAATCGGCGGCATTAGAATTTATCGCCTAGGCGAGGCTGGCTGCCAAGGCTTAAGCGACACGTTTCCCGGCTTTGGGCCCGGCATCATTCGCAATCACAGGTGCGGTACGTTGTAGAATGGCCGGAATATTCAAGGCTTCGAGCAATTGCTGCACTTCGCCGCGCGCAGCGATATGCGAAGCGGAATAAGGAATGTCTTCACTGGCATCTTCGATGGTGTCAAACATGGTCAGGCCATGCAGGAATAGCTCGCGGTAAATCACGCGCTCTGAAAAACCGCCCACAGTGCGAAAACCGATGCGATCCGACAAAGCCGCCAGCGCATCTTCGATATCCTGTTTATTGCGGGCATTGAGAGGTGAGAGGCGATTGCGCAAAATAATCCAGTCAATCTTGCCGCCGTCGCGCAGGCTGCGGCGCGAACGTTGTTCCTCCACCATATCACTATAGATGGATGGATCCAAAACGCGCTTATTACGCGCATCCATATCGCCCAGCAAAACAAAATCCACAAAACTGTCATTCATCGGCGTAATAAGGGTATCGGCATAACTATGCGCTTCGCGGGCCAGGAAATTATCCATGCCCGGGCAATCCAGGATAATAAAATCATTGCCCAGCCGCAGCTGGCCGATCATTTCCCCCAGCCGCCAGGCTTCGTCATTGCTGGCCACCGAACGCGCATCATATTTTGATTTTTGGAATGTGTGATGCTGGGGCTGCGGCAGATTTTCATCATATTCCGCGGCGCGCTGGCTGCGGTTTTCAAAATAACGCGAGAGCGTGCGCTGGCGCGTATCGAGATCTATCGTAGCCACCTTGAAACCAAGCCGCAAAAGCCCCACCGCCACATGCATGGCCACAGTCGATTTGCCGGAGCCGCCCTTTTCATTGCCGAGGACGATGATATGTGCTTGGGAAGGTGTTTGGATGACCATGACTCATGGTTTAGCACGACCGCACCGGCAGCCAAAGCGCAAATAGCCACGGCGCACCGGGGCATGAAGAAACATTTACTTGCAGCGCAGGGCCCCGGCCATTACTGTCTCGCGATGAATAAACCTATGCCCGATTTTGATGACGACGATCTGGACGATGACCTGAAAAAACATCATCCTCATAAATCCGATCATGATGACGACGATGACCGTCGCCTTCTTGCACCTGAACATGACACGGAAATTAAATCTCACCGTACTTCTGCGCTGTTACATCACCTCATCCTGGATAATCCGGATGATAAAATCACGCTGGGGGCTATTCTTGCCCATTTGGGTGAGCGCGCTTTTGGTTTTATGATTTTCTTTCTAGCTATTTTAAATTGCCTGCCAATGCCCCCCGGATTCTCAACCGTGACCGGCATTCCAATTTTGTTATTGGCTTTACAATTGCTGCTGGGTGAAAAACGCCCGCATTTGCCCAAGCGTATCCGTCATTATGAACTGGATCGCAAAAGCCTGGCCAAGGCTGTGCGCACCATCATGCCGGGCCTGGAAAAATTTGAAGCATTATTCCGGCCACGCTGGTTATGGCTTTCGACCAATGGCGCGGAGCGCAGCATTTCGGTGCTGATGCTATTGCTGACTTTTATTCTTGTGATCCCAATGCCGCCACCGTTTAATTTTCTACCTGCCAGCGCGATTGCCGTAATGGCACTGGGAATATCCGAACGTGACGGGATTGTGATTTCGATCGGCGGCCTGGCCGGAATTATCACGCTGGCCATGGTGGTGAAATTCGCCGACCTGATTTTTAAAATCCTGATGGGCATGTTTGATTATATTATCCACATTCCCAGTATGATTTTTGGCTGATTTGAAATTATGCCGCTGTTTTTAGCTTGAAAAACCCACTTTTGGGGATATAAATAGCTATCAATCACCCCGGAGACCGCAATGACATTTTCTGAAGAATTAAAGGCCGCCCTCAAGCCCCGCCACCTGCTCAACCACCCGTTTTACGCGGCATGGAACGAAGGCAAATTGTCACGCGAGACGATCCGGGATTACGCCGAGCAATATGCCAAACATGTCGATATGTTTTCGCGTCACATTGGCCTGACCTATGCACAGTGCGATGACGTCGATGCGCGCCGCATGCTGCTGGAAAATATGTCAGAAGAAGAAGGTGTTTATGACGGCAAGGTGTTGGAAGATCATCCAACCCTGTGGCGCAATTTTGCCAAAGGCATGGGCGCGACGGATGAGAGCATCAATAATGCGCCGATGTCGGATTCTGTGAAAAACCTGATTGAAACCATGATGGAAAATGCAAAATCTTCCTATGCTGAAGGTTTGTGCAGCCTCTACACCTATGAACATCAGGTGCCGGAAATTGCGGAAACCAAAATCAAAGGCCTGAAGCAGCATTACGGCGGCGACCAGCCTGCAACACTGAAATTCTTTGAAGTGCATCAGGCGGCTGACATCCTGCACCGCGAAGTCTGCGAAAAACTGATCGATCAATTGCCGCGCGAGACGTGGAAAGAGGCGAAAGCAGCGGCGATGAGCACGGCTGACGCATTGTGGGATTTCCTTTCGGGGATGATGAAACGTGCCCAGGCACGCGGTGAATTGGCTGGTATGCGTTGCCCTGCCGCTGCGTAAACTCAATTAAAATAGTCTTTAAAACCGCGGCTTCGGCTGCGGTTTTTTTATGCGGATTTTTGTAATGCCGCCGCAAAAAATCCATCCGCGCCACCGGGGAAATGATTGGGTAGGACGCGCAGGAAGCCGTCCGATGTCACGCATTGCGGCGCATCGGGCAATTTGGCGGGCATCAATTCAAACTCTGGATTGGCGGCCAGGAATGATTTCATTTGATGTTCACCCTCCTCGCGTTGCAGGGAACAAACACAGTAAAGTAATTTGCCACCGGGCTTGACCCATGCTTTCGCCGCATCCAGCATTTGCAATTGCAGTGCGGCCAGTCTGTGCGTGTCATCCTGTTGTTTATGGATTAAAATCTCCGGATGGCGGCGAATGGTGCCGGTCGCGGTGCAGGGCGCATCGAGCAGCACCACATCATATTGCTGTGCGGGTTCAAGGCGCAGTACATCGGCGCATTGAATCTCTGCGGTCATTTTCGTACGCGCAAGATTTTCTTTCAGCTTCATCAGCCGTTGCGCGGAACTATCCACTGCGGTGACTTTTGCGCCACCCGCCAATAACTGCAGGGTTTTCCCGCCGGGCGCGGCACATAAATCCAAAACTTCTTTGCCGCGCAAATCGCCCAATAATGTCACCGGAAAGGTTGCTGCCACATCCTGCACCCACCACGCGCCCGCATCATAACCCGCAAGCTTGGCAACTTCGCCATATTCCGTGATACGCACGGTTTGTGAAGTAATGAGTTCGCCGCCCAGTTTTTCTGCCCAATCCTTTGCGCTATCGCTTCGCTGCTTGAGCGCGTTCGGATCATTTTTCAGCGTGATATCCAGTGGTGGTTCGGATGATAAAACTTCACCCCAATTCGCACGGTCAGGATAGGATTTCCATGAAATGCGCAGCCACAATGGAAAGTTTTCCGTCTGGGGAATTTTTTCGAAATCTTTGCGGCCATCGCGGTCCACGCGGCGCAGCACGGCATTCAATAACCCCTTAAATCCGCCCAGGCCTTCGCGCACGGCAAGTTCAATGGTTTCATTCACGGCTGCATGTGGCGGCGTTTTTAAAATCAGCAGCTGCGCGGTGCCCATCAGCAGCATCGCCCAGATTTCCAGGGGGATTTTATCCGGATCTTTAAGCATGGGTTTGAGGAGTTTTTCCAGCCGCCCGTAATCGCGCAACACGGCCATTAATAATACCCGCACAAAGGCACGCTCCCGCGTGGCGAGTTCCGAGAGGCGGGATTCCTTTAAGGCCTCATCGGTTTGCTGTCCGGCTTCGAGCACAAGGCGCAAAGCACGGTAAGCCAAGGTTCTTGGGGCAGTCATATTTCTCTTGTAAACATAAATGGACGTGATTAGCTATCATTTATGTCAGAAAAATCCAAAACTGCCGTAGAACAGCCACCGGAATTGCCCCAACCCACAGATGAAAATCTGCCTAGAATAAAAACACCGACGCAGCCCGAGGGCGAAATTGGCGGCCCCCAAGGTCCCGAGCCCACCCGTTATGGCGATTGGGAAATTGGCGGCCGCTGTTCAGATTTCTAATAATTGCATGGCACTACGCAGCGCGGCGCACCGGCGGGCGCATTGCGCTGCACCAGTGTGCGTTCTTCTGGTTTCAAGATGCAGCAATCAATCACGCCGATGCCCGCGGGGCCCGGTGGATTTAAATCCTGCAATCTTTTGACATGGCCGATGCGGCGCGGCGGCATGATGTCCGGCTTTTCCAGCACCGGGCACCCATTATTGGATTTTGCAATTTTTAATAATTTTCTCATTGCATCTCTCCCTAGGCTTCATAGGCGTATTGGATGTGACGGACAGGTGTGCGCGGCTCAAGCTTGTTGCCTTCCTTGTCCCTTGCAATGTGACGTTCCTGCTGTACATAGGTATTTTTTGCAAAAACTTCGGCACGATCGGGCGACATTCCATATTCGATTGCAAGTTTTTGCCAGGCATGTTGCGGGAAGTGCGTATAAATCCGTGATGGATTTTGTGGATGATGTGAAAAGTAACAGGCCCCCTTTTCTGCAACAATTTTTGCAACAGGATGAGACAATAGAAGCCCACGCCGCGAATTCACGCAGCGACGATATAATACAGACATGATAAACCACCAGTTTAAAGGTTATGAAAAAGATAGCGATTTTAGGTGTGAAAATGTCTATGGCCCGGTTAGAACCGGGTCGTTGTGGTCGCTGCTGTGATGATGCGGAAGAAAGACATTAAATGAAGCGTAAGTTATTT
>DPZW01000080.1 GCA_003536545.1 Rhodospirillaceae bacterium | reverse complement strand
GCTGGAGCTTTACCATTAAGCTACACCCGCTTGGCCTTTAGTATTATGAAATTTGGCGGCGTGATGCCAGTCTTTATTTAACCACAAACAGGCTAGCCAGACCCAAAAACACAAAAAACCCGATACAATCTGTGAAGGTGGTGAGGACGACGGACGATCCCACCGCAGGGTCAAAGCGAAAACGGGTCAGGGCAATCGGGATCATTGCGCCTAAAAATCCGGCTGAAATTAAATTGATAATCATCGCAAGGCCAATGACGATGCCCAGGGCAATGTCATTGTAAATCCAGCCGGCAATCATTCCCAGCAGCACGGCAAAGAATGCACCGTTAATTCCACCCACAATGGCTTCCTTAAAAACCACGCGCGCGGCGTTTGCCATGGTGAGTTCCTTGGTCGCCAGCGCACGTACGGCAACAGCCAGGGTCTGCGTTCCGGTATTCCCGCCCATTGATGCCACAATGGGGGCGAGCGCAGCGAGTGCCACGGTTTTTTCAATCGAACCACTGAACAGTGAAATCACGCGGCTGGCAAATATGGCGGTCAGCAAATTAATAAATAGCCAGCCAAATCTGTGCCATGCGGTAATCCATACGCCTGATGTCGCATCTGTGGTTTCGCCGCCTACACTTGCAAGCTTTAAAATATCTTCACTGGCTTCTTCATCGATAACTTCAACGACGTCATCGACTGTAATCACGCCCAGCAACCGCTCGTCCGCATCTACCACCGGCGTTGAAACCAATGCATAACGGCGGAATAAAAACGCAACTTCCTCCTGATCCATCGTAGCCGGAATACGCTGCACGTTTTGATCCATAATATCCAGAAGGCGCACAGACCGCAGCGTGGAAAGCAAGCGGCTGATCGGCACGCGGCCTGATACGCGCTGCAGCGCATCAATGGCGAAAACTGCATAATAATCTTCCGGCAATTCATCACCAGATGCGGCGCGCAGGTAATCCAGTGTTTTGCCCACGGTCCAGAACTGCGGCACGGCGACCACTTCGCGTTGCATCAATCGGCCAGCAGAATTTTCCGGGAAGGCCAGGCCTTCTTCAATTTCCGCGCGCGTGGTGGCAGACAACTCATGCATAATACGCTGACGCGTTTTTTCCTCTAGCTCTGCGATAATGTTCAGCGCGTCATCACTGTCCAGTTCAGATAAAATCTGGGCAACTGCCTTGGGATCCAGTTCGCGCGCAACGGTTTCCTGTAATGCATAAGAAAGATACTCAAACACCTCAGGTGTGAAAAACTGCCGCGCCGTGCGAATGAGTTCGGCGCGCTGGGTGTGATCAATTTTTTCAATCAGGTCAGCAAAATCTGAGGCGTGCAATTCACGGACAAACTCAACAACAGAATCAAGATTCTTCTCCTCTAACCAGGTTTCAATCTGGTTAAGGGTCTCCGCGCTCAGCTCAAATTGCAGCGTTTCAGACAGGGTTTCTGCGACCATTTAACCGGTTTAGTCGCGCCAAGCTTGGGCCGCAACCCCGTCAGGTCTTTTATTCGGCGCCGCCACCTTCTTTAGAGAATCGGCCGACATTTCCAATCAATTGCTGCAGCACATTCTGCTCTTTGCTCAATACGCGTGTGGCCCCGGGGTGCATAACGACTTCCTGGCCGTCCTCTTTGCCCAGTACCGATTTTTCAGAGAGCACACCGGTCTCGTCAAACTTCAGGGAAACAACGCGGCGGGTCACCGTTTCGGGATGATTGACCCCGATCTGCTTGGTGTCTTCGCCAATGTAATACCATTGATTTTCATCAAATGCGCTGATGTTTGTGGGGGTGCCTAACAAGGCAATCACTTCGGGCTTGGCCGTTTCGCCGGTTTTGATCTGCGTGAGCTCTTCATCAGACACAAGTTGCCCACGTTGGGACTGAATAGGAGAGCAGGCAGCCAGCAGGCCAATCAGGATGATATAGGTAAAACGGTTCATGACGGGTAAATTACAGCCCTGAATGATTCTTGGTCAAGCCAACAAACGCCGCCGGCAAACCGCCAGCCAGATTTATGATGTGATTGTCACCCAATCGCGCACCCCCGAACTTTATTTATACGCCGGAGTGCCCGATACGCTGGATGGGCGATTTGATTGCATCATCCTGCACGCATCAATGGTGATTCATTTCTTGGCCGATGCAACAGAATCAGGGCAATCTATGGCCCAAGAGCTATTTGACACCATGTTTCGCGACTTCACTCACAACCTGCGCCATATCGGCATAGGTGACCTTAGCGTTGCCCGGCACTTCCGCCGGATGAGCGAAGGATTCAATGGCCGTTTGCGCGCTTATGCAGATGCATTTCAAGCAAAAGATGAAAAGCAACTGAGTGAAGCACTTGCCCGAAATGTCTTTCGCACAACTGAAATGAGTCCGCACGTTAAAAAATTGTCAGATTATGTCTGGCTACAATTTGAACATTTGTCAGAAATAGACATCCAGAAAATGAAGCATGGCGAATTTACTTTTGCCGCGCCGTCGCTGGAGTAAAAAATGGACCAGGCGGCACTCCAAAACCTGACAGCCGAACCGCCGGTGCCAGAACTGTCTTTTGTAGTCCGGTTGGATGAAATCACAAATAGTACTGATACACTGGTGATTGATGCAAATCTGCAGGAATGCACTGAGCTTGCACATCGATTTGGTTTGCCATATTTGCGTAATCTTTCCGCAGAAGTCAGCTATCGCCGCACGCGCAGTGGTCAGATGATCCGCATTGATGGCCGTATTACGGCAAACTATAGCCAGCTATGCTCTGCGACCATGTTGCCGATGCCGGTGATGATGGAGGAATCTTTTCAAACGGAATACACCTTGGTGCCATGGGAAAAAGTTTCCGAATTTGATTTGGACCAGCCCGAAGTTTTATCTGATGATTTTTTGGACATGGGCGAGATTGTCGCACAATATTTTGGCCTGGCAATTGATCCTTACTTACGCCGTCCAGGCACAGAAACGCTGGCTGAGTTGGCTGACAGCATTACAGCCGCGGTCGGCGAGCTGACTGCGCAGGCGGAAGCTGCCATTGCACCGCTCAAGGAAGCCGCACCACTGCCATTGCCCCAGGCCGGAAATGAAAACGAGCCCCTGGCGGTAAAATTAGCGGAACCAACCGCAGAATCACCCCCCGAAATTCAGGTCGAAATAGCTGAAATTGAGGTGGAAGAGCCGCCCATGGCGGCCGTACCAGAACCCGAAAAGCCCCAGGAAAGCCTATTTTTTAGATATCTGCGAGAAATGCAGTCTTTGTAAGGATTTGCTTGCAATTCCCGGCCCCGCTGGCTATAAACCGCGTTCCAAATCAACCTGAGCAAGTAAAATGGCAGTTCCTAAGCGTAAAACCTCCCCCATGAAGCGCGACCAGCGTCGCAGCCACCATGCCCTGAAAAGCGATGCAGCAGCAGCCTGCAAAAACTGTGGTGAACTTAAGCGTCCACACCATGTATGCCCACATTGCAGCCATTATGATGGCCGTGAAGTTGTCAAAGGCAGCGTAGTCCGCTAATTCCATTGAATGACAAATGATTCTGCTGGTGTCATCCGCATAGCCCTAGACGCGATGGGGGGCGACCACGCCCCAAAAATTGTAGTGGAAGGTGCGGCCATTGCACAGACCCGCTACCCCAACGTCCAATTCACTTTTTTTGGAAATGAAGCAGAGCTGACGCTGCTGCTCGCCAAACAAAAAGATCTGAAAAATAATTACAGCATCGTCCATACGTCCGAACGCGTGCTGGCCGATGATAAAGTTGCGCATGCATTACGTAATGGCCGTAACAGCTCGATGCGACTGGCGATTAACGCCGTGCATGAAGGCAAGGCCGAAGCGGTGGTGTCCGCAGGGAATACAGGTGCCTTGATGGCCATGGCGAAATTCGTTTTGAAGACTTTGCCGAATATTGATCGCCCGGCGATTTGTGCATTCTTCCCGACGCTCAAGGGGGAAACGGTGATGCTGGATCTTGGCGCGAATGTGGAATGCACCCCAGAAAATCTGGTGGATTTTGCCGTAATGGGTGCAATCTTTGCGACAACTGTTTTGGGTGTGCACCGCCCGCGCATTGGTATTTTAAACGTCGGTTCCGAAGAAATGAAAGGCCGTGATGATGTTCGCGTAGCGGCACAGGAATTACGCGCGTTGCAATTGCCGGGTGAGTTCATTGGCTACGTAGAAGGTGATGATATTACCAGAGGCAGTGTGGATGTGGTTGTGACTGATGGTTTCACCGGGAATGTTGCCCTGAAAACCGCCGAAGGTACTGCGAAAATGTATTCAGAGTTCCTGAAACGGACATTCAAATCATCGTGGCTGGCACAAATTGGCTATTTGTTTGCGCGCACGGCATTTAAAAAACTGCGTAAACGCACAGACCCGCGCACTTATAACGGCGCATTATTTGTGGGGCTACGCGGTGTCTGCGTGAAATCGCACGGCGGCACGGATGAAATTGGTTTTGCCAATGCGATTGGTGTCGCGCATGATCTGGTGAAGTATAAATTTAACGATGAAATTTCATCGCGCGTGGAATTGATTCATGAAAAAGTTCTGGCCTTGCCGCCGGAAGTTAAAATTCCCGCCGCCGAACCGGTGGCTGTTTAATGAAAATCAAATCCATCATTCGCGGTGCTGGCGGTTTTGTCCCCGGCGAACCTGTCAGTAACACTGACCTGATTGCGCGCGGCGTGGATACGGATGATAACTGGATCCGCGAACGCACAGGCATCATGACGCGCCATATCGCACCGCCGGAAATGATGACATCGGATATGGCGATTGCGGCTTCTGAAATCGCGCTGAAAAATGCAGGAGTTGCGGCAGCGGATATTGATCTGATTATTCTGGCAACCACAACACCCGATAACACTTTTCCTGCCACCGCGATGAAAGTACAGACCGCATTGGGTTGCACACCCGGTATTCCGGCATTTGATATTCAGGCGGTTTGTTCGGGCTTCATTTATGGCCTGGCGACTGCCAATAGCTATTTGCAGACGGGCCTGGCCAAGCGCGCGCTGATTATTGGTGCGGAGACCATGTCGCGCGTCGTGGATTGGACAGATCGCTCCACCTGCGTTCTATTCGGTGATGGTGCGGGTGCTGTGGTGCTGGAAGCCGCGCCGGAGGCCGAGGCAAGCGGCCGGGGGATTATCTCCTCACACCTCCACGCTGATGGCCGCTATGGCCCCAAGCTTTATACCGATGGCGGTGTGGCTATGAACCAGCGTGCCGGCCTCTTACAAATGGATGGCCGCGAAGTTTACCGCCATGCCGTGACCAATCTGGCCGAAGTTGTTGATGAAGCAATTTTACAGAATAACTTTAAATATTCTGATTTAGATTGGCTGGTCCCGCACCAGGCCAATATCCGCATCCTGGAATCCACGGCAAAAAAACTGGATATGCCGATGGATAAGGTGATTGTGAACATTGATCGCTATGGCAATACCTCTGCCGCTTCGGTCCCCCTTGCGCTGGCAGAAGGCATGAATTCAGGTAAAATCAAGGAGGGAGAGCTGTGCCTCTTGGAGGCAATGGGGGCCGGCTTTACCTGGGGTGCAGTGTTGCTTCGCCTATAACGTGCAAAGTTTTAGCTTTGCCTATTAACCCACTGATAGCTCTTCATTCTTGACGAATCACTGATTCCTGTTAGTTTTAACCGGTAACAAATTCAGGAGGGCGCGATTTGCCAGAAAATGCCCTGACCCGTGCAGAGCTCGCCGATGCGGTTAACCGCATGGTGGGGCTGTCCCGAAATGAATCCGGACAATTGGTTGAAACCGTTCTGAATTTGATGACCAAGGCTCTTGAAGCAGGTGAGAGCGTTAAAATTTCTTCGTTTGGCACATGGATGGTGCGCGACAAAGCCGCACGGCAGGGGCGCAATCCAAAAACGAAAGAACCTGCATTGATTTCATCTCGCCGCGTGGTGGTATTCCGCCCCAGCCAGATGTTGAAAAAAATTGTTAACGGCGAGGCGATCACCGATGAAGATCGCAACAGCCAGGATTAAAAGGAAGTATCAGTGAACGCAGAAGCTGCACAAAATTTATATGATGACCGTATTGCGGTGGGCCGCATTCGTAAACGTCGCCAGCCGAAAGCACCCGGCGCGTTTTTGACGATTGGCGAAGTTGCCGATCAATTGCAGTTGGAACAACATGTTCTGCGTTTCTGGGAATCCAAATTTCCGCAAATTCAACCGGTTAAACGCGCAGGCAGCCGCCGTTATTACCGCCCGGATGATGTTGCATTGCTGAAACGTATCAAGGCATTGTTGTACCGCGATGGCTATACCATTCGCGGTGTCCAGCAGATGCTGGATGGGGAAAATACCACGCCACCAAATCTGGAAATTAAGCCGAAAACACATGATGCATCCCATAAACTAGCCGTTGTCACGGCGGTGAATTCAACGCTTGAGGCCACACAGCAAATGTTAGAGCTGGATGAACCAGAGACGGTAGAAAACGCTGCTGAAACTGCGCCGGCTAAACAATTCCCGCGCCAGGAACTTGAGAAATTAATGACGCAACTTTTAGAAATCAGGCAGTTGGTCAGCCAGCAATAATCGGCTAAAACAGGCCATGCGAAATTTCCTGTTTTTCCTTTCTGTTTTTGTCATGCTCATTTCTCCGCCCGCTTTTGCGCAGCAGGATGATTTCAATGTCTGGCGTACCAGTTTTTACCAACAGGCACTGCGCGATGGCATTTCCGAAGCCACCATCCGCAAGGCAATGCCCTATATCACTTACAATGGCCGCGTGATTGAGCTGGATCAAAAGCAGCCAGAGTCAACGCAGACCTATGCGCAATATCTGGCGGCGACTGTAACAGCCGGCCGTGTTTCACGTGCGCGTCAGGAATTTCAAAATAATTATGAAAACCTGATAGCCATAGAGCGCGTTTACAATGTGCCTGCAGAAATCATTATCGCGCTTTGGGCAAAGGAAAGTGACTTTGGCCGCATTCAGGGCAACTTCAATATTCTCTCTTCACTCGGCACACTTGCCTATGACGGCCGCCGCAAAAGCCTGTTTGAATCCGAATTGCTCGCCGCCCTCAGATTCATGGAGCAGGAAAATATTGACCCCAAGGAGATGTTGGGGTCATGGGCAGGGGCCATGGGCCAGTGCCAGTTTATCCCCACCAGTGTTTTGAAATATGCCGTGGACGGGAATGCGGACGGCCAGATTGACCTGCGGAACTCCCTGCCGGATGTTTTTGCCTCAATCGCCAATTATCTCAGTAAAAATGGCTGGGAATATGGCGTGGGGGTGGCCCAGGAGGTTAATTTACCTGCCAATTTTAACCCTATCATGGCGCAACAAAAACTTGAAAAACCGGTCACGGAATGGCATGCTCTCGGCGTTGTTCGGCCAACCGGGGCCGATCTCTACCTGTCTGGGGCACCTGCAACATTATTGCAGCCCGATGGGGAGGGCAGCCAGGCCTACCTCGCTTACAGCAATTATCGGGTGCTCATGCGGTGGAACCGCAGTACCTATTTCGCATTGGCTATCGCGAAGCTCGCGGACCAGATTAACCCAAAATTTAAAGCACCACGCAAATGAGATATATTCGTTCCTTTTTAGTCCTATTATTCAGTCTTGGCAGCCTTTCAGGTTGCACCTCCACTGAATTAGCCTCTTCCCTTTACAAGCAGGGCTCGCGCCCACATTACAAAGTGGGCACACCCTACAGCATTGGCGGCAAGGTCTATTACCCTGCCGAAGTTGCCAGCTATTCCGAAGAAGGTGAAGCGTCATGGTATGGTCCTGGCTTTCATGGCCGCCAGACCGCCAATGGCGAAGAATTCAACGCCAACGACATGACCGCAGCGCATCGCACTTTGCCAATGCCATCAGTGGTGCGCGTCACCAATATGGAAAACGGCCGCACAGTTGTATTGCGCGTGAATGACCGCGGACCTTTTGCGCGGGATCGAATTATTGATGTGTCCAAGGCCGCATCCAAGGCACTGGGTTTCCATACCAACGGCACAACCCATGTGCGCGTGGATTTTATGCCGGTTGAAAGCCAAATTGTGGCGCAGGCGGCCCAGAGTGGGCAAATCCTTGCCCTTAATGATGTTTTAAATCATACCGGCGGTGCAAATGTGGTTTCTGCACCATCAGGTACGGTAACGGTGAGCAGCCTGGATGGTACGGCATTACCACCATCCGGCAGCTATCAGCCGGTGGCTTATCAAACTGCGACTGATCCGCAGGCCGCCGAACATATGGGCAATGTGCTGCGTGAACCTGCGAGCTATAACGGTGGACAAGTAGTCACAAAAACAACCACCACTATCCGTAATCCGGTCTATATTCAGGCAGGGGCCTATGCCAGCAAGCAAAAAGCTGCAGAGATCAGCCGTCGTTTATCATCGCTGGGCACGACCACCGTTCAGGAAACCCAGCGTGGCGGCATGAAGCTTTTCCGCGTGCGTGTCGCGGCGGCGGATAAAAATGCCGCCCAGCGTATCCAATCCAAGATGGCAGGCATGGGCTTTACGGGCTCTAAAATTGTTAACAACTAACGGATTATAGGTCCTGCGCGGGTGACAGCCTCTGCAACCTGAAATATAGTGAATCATCACAATTTCAGGAGTTTCCCAGTGCATCGTCTGCTGCCCATATTCATTTTATCTCTTATTATTTTCGCCGCACCTGCGCATGCGGAATTTGAGACCGTCGCCAAACAGGCTGTCGTTATAGACGTCAATTCAGGTCAGGTATTATTTGAAAAAGATCCCGACACGCGCATGCCGACAGCATCGATGAGCAAGGTCATGACAGCCTATGTCGTGTCCGAAGCCTTGGCCAAGGGTGAAATCCAAAAAGACACGCTGATGCCCGTTTCAGAAAAAGCATGGCGCATTCAGGGCTCCAAAATGTTCGTCGAGCTCGGCAACCGGATTCCGGTCTGGGATTTGTTGCAGGGCGTTGTGATTCAATCCGGCAATGATGCCTGCATTGTTCTGGCCGAAGGTGTTGCCGGCAGCGAAGAGGCCTTTGCCCAGCGCATGAATGTGGCTGCCAAAGAACTGGGCATGGAAAATTCCAATTTCACCAATGCCAGCGGCTGGCCGGATCCCAACCATTATTCAACGCCGCGGGATCTGGCGACACTCGCGCTCGCTTACATGAAAAAATTTCCTGAGGAATATGCGTTGAATAAAGTCATCGATTATACTTATCACGGTATCAAGCAGGGCAACCGCAATCCGCTCCT
>DPZW01000127.1 GCA_003536545.1 Rhodospirillaceae bacterium | reverse complement strand
TCATCGACGATGATGACTTCGCCGTTTTGCACCACGTACTGCACGTCACGTTTGTAGAGGTACTGCGCCTTCAGGGCATTATCCAGGTAGTAGGTCAGGTGGTAAAAGCGGGGATCGTAAAGACTGTCCCCTGCGTCGGGGTCGAGTTCCGGGATGCGCTGTTCAATTTCCGCAATACCCATCTCGGTCAGGCTGATGGAGCGGCTTTTATCGTCCAGATCGTAGTGGCCGTTGGGTTCTTCCTCTTCTTCGGCTGTATTGCGCTTGAGGCGGCGCACATACTCAGCAAAACGGCTGTATTCCTTGCCCGAACGGTCCGCCGGACCAGAAATGATCAGCGGCGTCCGCGCTTCATCGATCAAAACATTGTCAACTTCGTCAATGATGGCGTAGACCAGATCGCGCTGCACAAGCTTTTCACGGCTGGTAGCCATGTTGTCGCGCAGGTAATCAAAGCCAAATTCGTTATTCGTGCCATAGGTGATGTCGCAGGCATAAGCCGCGCGGCGTTCCTCATCATTCAGACCATGCACAATACTCCCCACTGTCAGGCCCAGAAATTTATAAAGCCGCCCCATCCATTCCGCATCCCGTGATGCGAGATAGTCATTCACGGTGATAACATGCACGCCCTTGCCTTCCAGCGCATTTAGATAGGCCGCAAGTGTGGCAACGAGAGTCTTCCCCTCGCCCGTTTTCATTTCGGCAATTTTACCCTGATGCAGCACCATGCCACCCACCATCTGCACATCAAAGTGACGCATCCCAAGCGAACGGCGCGAAGCTTCGCGCACGGTTGCAAAAGCTTCCGGCAAAATCTCATCCATGGTTTTGCCATTGCGCAACCATTCCCGCATCAGACCGGTACGTGAACGCAGAGCTTCATCGGACAATTGTGCGCATAAAGACTCCAGTGCGTTGATTTTATCAACCTGGCCATAAAGACGTTTGATATAGCGATCGTTGGCGGAGCCGAAGATGGATTTGGCAAAATTGGCGAGCATGGATTTCCGTTTCTATTCTATAGGGGTTTATTTAATGAATTAGCGACAGGAAACAAGGGCCAGAGGGGTATTTTCTTCGCCCTGGCCCCTTGCACGGCGCAGCTGGGCAGTGTTTTATAGCCATCTTAACAAAAAGGAGACCTTATGCGTCGTTTGCTGTGGGCAGCTGTTGCTGCCGTTATCATTTCTTCCCCCGTGATGGCTGCTGAGAGCAAAGATGTTCTTGCCCGCATGGAAGGCCGCGATATCACGCGCGCAGATGTCGAAAAATTCATGAAAGATTTGCCACCACAGGCACGCGCCCTGCCGCCTGCAATTCTGGAGCCCATGGCATTGGATCAGCTCATTAATGATCAGCTGATTCTGAATGCCGCCAAAGCGAATGACATTCAAAACAGCAAAGAATACCAAAAGCGCGAAGCTGAATTGAAGGATCAGCTGATGCGTGAAATTTATCTGACACAAAAAATTGACGGCAAGGTCAGCGACAGTGTTGTAAAAAATGAATATAGCAAATTGCGCCGCGATAATCCGGATCAAACTGAATACGAAGCGCGTCATATGCTGGTGGACAGCAAGGACGAAGCCGAAGGCCTGATTAAACAGCTCAATAATGGCGCGGATTTTGCCAAGCTGGCCAGCAAAAACAACAAAGGCCCAGAAAAAGAAAAAGGCGGCGAGCTGGGTTATTTCACCACCAAGGAAGTGGTGCCGGAATTTGCCGAAGCTATTCAAAAAATGAAGGTGGGCGACATCACCAAAGAACCCGTGAAAACGCAGTTTGGGTGGCACGTGATTCAGCTCGAAAACAAACGCCAGCGCGAAGCCCCGAAGTTTGAAATGGTAAAAGATCAGTTGCGCGGCCAGGTTACACAGCGTTATGTGAAGGATGAAGTTGAGAAGCTACGCAAAGATGCGAAAGTTGAAGTCTTTACAGATAACCTTGCAAAAATGCCGAAGTCTGGCGCGCCACGCGCGGAAGACGGCCAGACAGGCAAGCAAGCAAAATAGTTTTTTTGAAAATCTGTAATGGCCAAGGATAGCCTGCCCGTATCACCACTCGCACCAAAAACCATGCCGGTTTTGCCGCCTATTGCTGGCGTTAAAATCGGCATTGGTCAGGCGGGAATTAAATACAAAGATCGCAATGACCTGATGGTTATGACTTTTGATAAAGGCACAGCCGTTGCAGGCGTTTTTACGAAATCCCTGACGCGGGCATCGCCCGTGGATTGGTCGGAGCTGGTGGTTGCACGCACCAAAGGCCGCGCGCGCGCATTGATCGTGAATTCCGGCAATGCCAATGCATTCACGGGCAAGGCTGGAGTGGAAACAGTCAAGCAAACCATCGCGGGCGTTGCTGAAACTTTTGGTATATTGGCAAAGGAAGTCATGGTGTCCTCCACTGGCGTGATTGGCCAGACACTGGATGCCAGCAAAATCACAAAAATATTGCCCAATGTTAAAAAACAAATGTCTGGTGATTTATGGCGTGATGCCGCCGCGGCCATTATGACCACCGATACATTCCCAAAACTCTGTACGCGCCAGGCAAAAATCGGCGAGCGTGCAGTGACCATCAATGGCATCGCCAAAGGCTCCGGCATGATCGCGCCGGATATGGCGACAATGCTGGGATATATCTGCACCGATGCCGCCATTCCACCGGCGATTTTGCAGCAGCTTCTGAAACAAACGAATGAAATCAGTTTTAACGCGATCACCGTGGATGGAGATACTTCCACGAATGACAATATCATTGTCGCTGCCACCGGCGCGGCGGGAAATAAATTGCCGGAGTCTCTCACCGATCCCCTGCTCCGTGATTTCCGCCGCGTGTTTGCGGATGTGATGCTGGATCTCGCACATCAGGTGGTGATGGATGGTGAAGGCGCACAGAAATTTATCACCGTGCATGTCACCGGCGCAAAAAATAAGAAAGATGCCAAGACGGTTGCGATGGCAATTGCGAATTCGCCCCTCATCAAAACCGCCATTGCAGGCGGTGACGCTAACTGGGGCCGCGTGGTGATGGCCGTCGGCAAATCCGGCGCTTATGCGGAGCGTGATAAACTCAAAGTCTCCATCGGCGGCACGTTAATCGCCACGAATGGTATGGCGGTTCAAGGCTACGATGAAAAACCCGTCGCCGCGCATATCAACGGCCGCGATATCGTGATTGACGTTGATTTAGGCCTCGGCCGCGGACATTTCACGGCCTGGACCTGCGATTTGACGCATGGGTATATCAGCATTAATGCGGATTACCGGAGCTGATATTGTGAAAAAATGAATTCAGTCGCAATAATTGCGCATGAGTCTCCCTTTTGAAATTCTAAAATCCCGCGACTTCCGTTTCCTGATGTTCGCACGCATGGCGGTGTCGATGGCGTTGCAGGCGCAGGCCGTCATCGTCGGCTGGCAGGTTTATTCGATTACAAAAGACCCGTTCATGTTGGGCCTGACGGGCCTTGCGGAAGCCGTACCCGCGATTATCTGCGCGTTGTTTTCCGGCCATGTCGTTGACAACAACCGCCCGCATAAAATGTTTTTGATCTGCCTTGGCGCGTTATGCCTGAATACCTTCATGTTGTTTTTATTCGGCGGCGAGATCATCACCACTGAAGGACATCACATCCTGCCTTTCATTTTTGCGGGAATTTTCATCTCCGGCGTTGCACGTAGTTTTATCATGCCCGCGTCATTTTCTCTCGTCTCTAGTATTATTCCCAAACACAAAATGGCAGGCGGTATGGCTTGGCTGACCAGCGGATTCCAGGTTGCAACCATCGTCGGCCCCGCCGTTGCCGGGTTGATCTATGGCGGTTACGGCGCGCGCGCCGCATGGATGATGCCGGTGATTCTGGTTTGCGTATCATTTATTCTGATGTGGAACCTAAGCGACGTGCCGCGCAATTGGCGCAACCGAAATCACCGTGAAGCCGCGATTGCCAGCATCACCGCCGGCTGGAAATTTATCTGGGGCAAAAAGATTTTAATGCAGATCATGATGATCGATATGTTCGCCGTGCTGCTCGGCGGCACCGTCGCCATCCTGCCCGCATTTGCGGATCAGGTTTTGCACACAGGATCAGAAGGCCTCGGCATGCTGCGCGCCGCGCCCGCGGTTGGCTCTATTCTTTGCGCGCTTTATCTTGCCATCAAACCAATGCAGCAAATTCATGCGCGTTCACTGATATGGGTGGCGGTGGGTTTTGGCGTTTCCATGATTGGTTTTGGCCTCTCCACCACTTTCTGGCTAGCGATGTTCTTTCTTTTCGTCAGCGGCGCGGTGGATAGCATCAGCGTGGTGGTGCGCCAGACCCTCATGCAGCTCCTGACGCCTGATGATATGCGGGGCCGCGTCTCGGCCGTGAATTCGATGTTTATTATTTCGTCGAATGAAATCGGCGCATTCCGCTCAGGCTCCATGGCAGCCGTGCTGGGCCTCGTGCCCTCCATCATCCTGGGCGGGGCGGCTTCTATTGCCGTGGGGGCTGTGGCGGCGGTTTCGTCCCGAACAT
>DPZW01000005.1:1237-3953 GCA_003536545.1 Rhodospirillaceae bacterium | reverse complement strand
TGGCTTTGCATTGATTTATTCTTTTCCGGAAAATTTAAATTCGCATTTATCCATTCCGGTTTTTAAATCTGTGCTGATTGATCTGGGCTGGTTCTTTATTCCCTTTGTGATGTTTGTCATTGTGGGTTCGGCAAATTCTGTAAACCTGACGGATGGCCTGGATGGCCTGGCGATTGTGCCGATTATGATTGCGGCATTGAGTTTTGGCATTATCACCTATCTGGTCGGCAACGTGAAATTTGCGGATTATTTGCAAGTAAATTACATTGCGGGATCAGGCGAGCTGGCAATTTTTTGTGGCGCATTGGTTGGCGCATCTTTAGGATTTCTATGGTTCAACGCCCCGCCTGCGGAAGTATTTATGGGCGACACCGGCTCGCTCGCCACAGGTTCCGCACTTGGCACCATTTCCGTGATCACGAAACATGAATTGGTATGGGCCGTGATTGGCGGATTATTTGTGGTGGAGGCTTTATCTGTCATCATCCAGGTTGCCTATTTCAAACAGACCGGGCGGCGCATTTTCCTGATGGCTCCCCTGCACCACCATTTTGAAAAACTGGGCTGGAAAGAACCCACCATTGTGATACGCTTTTGGATTATCGCCTGTATTCTGGCGTTGGCAGGATTATCCACACTGAAACTGAGATGATTGATTTAACCAAGCTAGGTGATAGCCCCGTTGCGATGTTGGGTGTTGGTGCATCCGGCCGTGGGACGATCTCGGCTTTGCGAAGTGCAGGGATAACGGTTTATGCATGGGATGATAACGAAGCTGGCCGCATGGCAGCCGAAGGCCTGGGTGCAATTGTTCACGAACTGAATGATGAAATTTTACAGCAATGCCGTTTTTTGGTGATGTCGCCCGGCATCCCTACACGTTACCCTGCGCCACACCCCGTTGTTGCAAGAGCACAAAAACTCCAGCTAAAAATTGTTTGTGATATTGACTTGCTGTGGCGGGTTGCACCGGATGCAACCTATGTGGCCATCACTGGCACGAATGGTAAATCCACCACCACGGCATTGGTCGCGCATATCCTGCAACAATGTGGGCGAAATGTTGCCGTGGGCGGCAATCTGGGCCCCGCCGCACTTGGTTTGCCGATGATGAATAGCAAGGATGATATTTATGTCCTTGAATTATCATCTTATCAGCTTGAGCTTTGCCCCGTAGCGCGTTTTGATCACGCGATATTTTTAAATCTGACCCCTGATCATCTGGATCGCTATTCCGGCATGACAGAATACGGCGAAGCAAAAATGAATATTCTGCGTCCGCGCATCGAAAATCGCGCGCAGACCGCGATCCTCAGCCTGGATACGCCCGCAACCTCGCGCATCTTTAATGAACAAAGTGGCATCACACCACGTCATTTTATCCCTATTTCAGGACAGGAACGCTGCCTTTCTGGCATCAGCGTTACAGGTAAAATTTTGCATGATGATATTAACAACCAGCGTTTTGATATCACCGCTGCACGTGCATTGCCCGGCCCGCATAACGGACAAAATGCCGCCGCTGCATACGCAGTTTGTTTGCAATTGGGATTAAAGCCAGCAGAGATTGTTTTTAACATTATCAACTTCCCCGGCCTGGCGCACCGCCAGCAATATATCACTACCATTAACGGCGTGGATATTGTCAACGATAGCAAAGCCACCAACACCGATGCCGCGACCAAGGCACTGGCCTGCTATGACAATATTTACTGGATCGCGGGCGGCCAAAATAAAGATTTGAATATGGAAGATATTTTGCCATTCCGAAACCGTATTCAGGGTGCCTATTTGATCGGCCAGGAAATGGAAAAGATGGCGGAATGGTGCCGCGCGCATAGCATTGCCCACCAGAAATCTGAAACCCTGGAGCGCGCCTTAAGAGATGCATTGCACGAAGCGGCGCAGGATCGCCGCCGTCCGGCAACCATCCTGCTCGCCCCCGCCTGCAAATCATTTGACCAGTTTAAAAATTTTGAAGACCGAGGCGAACAATTTGCTGCCATGGCGTTATCGCTGGCCGCTGATGTACGCGAGAGCGGCACATGTTAATTGCATCGCGCGCGGACAACAGCTGGCTGGGCCGTTGGTGGTTCAGTGTGGATCGCTGGCTGCTGGGCGCACTCATGATTTTAATTTGTATCGGATTTTATCTGGTGGCTGCTGCCAGCCCTGCTGTGGCTATCCGCATCGGCGCGCCGCCCTTCCACTTTATTTACAATCATTTGTTTGTGCAAAGCCTCGGCATCATTGGCATGATTGCGGTTTCCACCTTTCCGCCCAAGCGGGTGCGACTGCTGGCCATCCTCGCCACCGTAGGAATTTTGGCATTATTAATTATGGTGCCGATAATCGGCGAAGAAATTAAGGGGGCGCGCAGGTGGATCCACCTTCCCGGATTTTCACTGCAGCCATCTGAGTTTATTAAACCATCACTTGCCGTTGTCATGGCATGGTTGTTTGCCCGCGCAATTGATGTACCGGGTTTCCGCGGCCGCGTGATTGGTATCGCATTGTATGGTGTGACGGTTTTATTATTATTGCTGCAGCCTGATTTCGGCATGACATTTTTGGTCACTGCCATTTTCGGTGTTCAGTTTTTTATGACAGGCATTCCCTACTGGCTGGTGGCGGGATTAATTATATTGCTGATTTGCGGCGGCATTGCCGGATATTTTATGTTCCCGCATTTCAATGCGCGGATCAATAAATTCAT
>DPZW01000005.1:0-891 GCA_003536545.1 Rhodospirillaceae bacterium | reverse complement strand
TCGGCACCGGCCCCGGTCAGGGCAAAGTGAAATTCCATATCCCGGATGCCCATGCAGATTTTGTGTTTTCCGTGGCAGGCGAAGAGCTTGGCCTTATCTGGACACTGGTGATTGCTGGGTTATTTGCCTTTATTCTTGGGCGTGGCTTTATGCTGGCACTGAACAGCCGCGATTTATTCACCACCCTGGCACTGGCAGGGTTATTGACGCAATTGGGGTTGCAGGCGATGATCCATATGGCTTCCACGCTATCCCTTATTCCAACCAAAGGCATGACCTTGCCATTCTTATCCTACGGCGGATCATCAACACTCGCCCTGTCATACGGTATGGGTATGGTATTGGCTTTAACGCGGCGCGGCAGCGCGCGTGAGGATAAATGAGCACGCAGCCGCTTATCTGGCTGGCAACGGGTGGCACCGGCGGCCATGTTTTTCCAGCCGAGGGATTGGCCGAAGCTTTATTGGCGCGCGGTTACCGTGTTGCGTTTTTGGTGGATGCGCGCGCTGCCTCCATCCGTGATCGTTTTCAGCATGTCACAGTACATGTCTTAAGTGCTGCCAGCCCTTCGCGCGCCGGCATAGTCGCTAAGCTGAGCGCGGTGTGGAAATTATTATGCGGCAGCTATCAAGCCTGGCAACTCATCCAAAGCGAAAAACCCAAAGCCGTGGTTTCATTTGGCGGCTATGCATCTACGCCTGCAACTGTGGCGGCTATTTTTTCCAGAACGCCGCTGATTTTGCATGAACAAAATGCTGTGCTGGGCCGCGCGCACCGCATGGTACTGACGCAAACAGCACGGCTAGCGTTATCTTTTCCACGCACAACACATGCGGATATGGAAAGCTGTTCGCGCGTCATTCATACCGGCAATCCCGTGCGCGCCGGCAT
>DPZW01000169.1 GCA_003536545.1 Rhodospirillaceae bacterium | reverse complement strand
GTCCCTGCGGTCCCAAAACTGCGGCAGGGATGTTATAACTGGCACTACAGACTGGACAAATCAGGCTCACGGGCCGTAGTCTGCCTGAAACCGCCGTTTGCGGCAACACCTGTTGGAGTGGTTATGATTGTTTTGGACAATGTGGGTTATCGTTATCAGTCCGGCCCGGAAGTGTTGAGCGATCTTTCCTTGCAACTGGCCCCGGGCAGTTTTCACTTTCTCACCGGGGCTTCGGGCGCGGGGAAAAGCTCCTTGTTAAAACTGATGTACCTGGCCCAGCGGCCCACGCGTGGGAAGCTACATTTATTCGGCAAAGATGTCGGGAAGTTAAAGCGTCATCACCTGCCCAAACTGCGGCAACGCATGGGCGTGGTATTTCAAGAGCATCGATTAATTCCGCATCTGACGACTTATGAAAATGTTGCGCTGCCGCTGCGGATTTCGCGCGTAAAGCCCAAACGCATTCACCGGCATGTCACGGAAATTCTGGAATGGGTTGGCCTGACGGATGAAATGCATGCCTTGCCGATGACCTTATCGGGCGGTGAGCAACAGCGCGTAGCCATTGCGCGCGCCGTCATCAGCCAGCCAGATATTTTATTGGCGGATGAGCCGACTGGCAATGTGGATGATGAACTGGCTGAACGTTTGCTGTATTTATTCGAGCAATTGAACCGGCAGGGAACCACTGTCGTGATTGCCACCCACGCCGAACATATCATCAATCGTTTTGCCTATCCGCGTCTGCATTTGCGTCACGGGCAATTGCGCGTGATGCCGCCGCTTGAACTACCCAAGACATTGCAAAAGGTGGCCTCATGAACTGGCTAAAAAAACGCACCGAAAGCCGTGCCAAACGCCCAACCTTATCCCTGCCGCTCGCGCAGGCCGAAGGCAATGTGATGCTGGTGGTGATGATCGCGGTACTGGTATTTTTATCCGGCCTGGTATGGCTGGCAGGCGGCGCGGCGCAAAAAATGACGGGGCGGTGGAATCATACACTTTCCAATGAATTAACAATTGAAATTCCGCCGAACCTGGAAGATAGCCGCGAAGGCATGACATCGGATCAACGCATTCAAAGCGTGAAAGAAATTTTGGCACAATATAATGCCGTGACAAATGTGCAGACCGTGGAACGCGAAGCTTTACAAAAGATTTTAAACCCATGGCTGGGCGATATTTCATCTTTTCCGGATTTGCCACTGCCAACTTTGATTGAGGTTTCACTGCACCCTGATCATGGCTTGAAATTTGATGATCTGAAAGAACAGATTGATCGGGCCGTGCCGGGCGTTCAGGTGATTGCGCATTATGCCTGGGCGGGTGAGGTGCAGCGGCTTGCCAACACCATCAGCGTGATTGCGTGGGGTGTCATGCTATTCATCGGGTTTGTTTTATTATTGGTGATGATTTTTGCGGCCCGCGCACGCCTTGCGATGTTCGCGCCTGAGGTTGAGGTGCTACACACGCTGGGTGCAACCGATGGTTTTGTGGCGGGCGAATTTTCATCGCAGGCCTTTCGTCTTTCGTTCTGGGGTGCGCTGATTGGTTTACTGGCATTGCTGGCGGTGCTGGGCCAGACATTATCATTCGTTTTCCCGGAAATTTTTTCCGCACTAAAAAATATGTCTGGTGATTTGTCCGTTCTGCAGGATTGGCGCATGGAAATGCTGGGCCTCTTTATGCTGCCAATTGCTATTGTTATCCTCAATACGCTGGCCGCGCGCATGGCTGTTCTATCCGCACTCAGGCGGCTGACATGATCAGCCTGTTATTATTCATCATACGTCTGGCGATTTTATTTACGGCTGTTGTCGGGTTTGGCTTTATTATTTTCATGGGCCTCATGCCGCGTCCGGTGATATCCGCTGATGTTTCGGCAGATGCTATTGTGGTTGTGACGGGTGGTTCCGGCCGCGTGGCGACTGCGCTGGCATTGCTGGATGCGGGCCGCGCACCGCAGCTTTTTATCTCCGGCGTCGGCAAGGATGCCAAGATTGCCGATGTCGTGCGCGAAGGCGGTGGTCTTGAGCGCAAGGAGTTAGCGGAGTGCTGTATCACGCTGGGTTATGAAGCGACCAACACATACGAAAATGGTGTGGAAACGGCAGGTTGGTTACAGGAGAATAAGATTGAGAATGTTATTCTGGTGACTTCGAATTACCATATGCCCCGTGCGCGGCTGGAATTGATGATGGCGGCACCAGAGATTAAAATCACGCCCTTCGTCACAGATACCGCGACCACGCGCCACTGGTGGGAAAAACGCTGGACAACTGAACTGGTGGTGGGGGAATACCTGAAAACCCTATGGGCTTTGGGGCGTTATATTTCTAAAACTTATTAGATAGGCTGTGGGCTGCTGGTACGTGGGCCGAATGCGCCCTGAACAAAGCTGACGACCATTCCCAGTTTTTTCTGCAGAGTGCCTAACGCACCGCTAAAGAAAGCTTTGCTGAAACCATGCGGGGTATTGATATCCAGCTGGGCAACATTCTCATGGATGTAGTTTTGGAACGCAGCTTCTTTGGTCTCGGGAATGATATTGTTCCCCGATCCCCCGTTACCTGTATGTCTGCGCGTTAAATTCATTATGAATCACTTCTCCCAACACCTTCATCTTAGCCTAAATCCTATGACAGTTATGTGACTGGAAGCAAGAAAATCCGTCAAATTTTAATGAAATGCTGTAAAATCAGGCTTGCAGCTATTTGATCTTCCATGTTTTTTGTATCTTTGCGGTCGCCCAAAATATCGCGCGCTTCGTGGCTGGTCAGGCTTTCATCCACCATGGTATAGGGCAGGGCGGCGTTCCGTTCAGTCAAATAATTGTCCAGATTGCGCCCAAAGGTCAGGCAGCTTTGGTCCGCCGGTCCCATGCTCCCGTCCAGATTGCGGGGCAGGCCAATCACAATCCCGCCAATTCGATGATCCTGGATAAATTGATGCAGGGTAGCCGCATCTGCTTCCCATTTGCCCCGTATCAGGGTTTTGGTGGGCAGGGCCATGGTGCGGGCGGGTTCCGTGACGGCAATCCCAATCCGCCGCGGGCTGACATCAAGTGCCATCAGGCAGGCATTGGCAGCCACGGCGGCTATAAAGTTTTCAGGTTCAACTCTTGGCATAACGCTATAGAAACGTTACTAATTTTAGCCTGAATAGCAATTGGAAATCGAAAAATGTCTTTAACTGAAACTGAAGTTGCCAAAGTCGCGCGGCTTTCACGCCTGGCTTTCACCCCTGAAGAACTGCCTGGGATTACTGCCGAAGTGAATGGCATTCTGGGCTGGATTGAAAAACTGCAGGCTGTGAATACGGACGGCGTTGAGCCATTGGTATCGGTGAGCGGGATGACCTTGCCGCTGCGCGAAGATGAAGTGACCGCAGGCGGCCAGGCAGCCGATATTGTGAAAAACGCGCCGGAGAGCATGGAAAATTATTTTGTGGTGCCAAAGGTGGTTGAATAATCATGACGCAGCTTAATCACCTGACAATTGCCGGCGCATTGGCGGCACTCAAGAAAAAAGAATTCACCGCAACAGAATTGGTGCAGGCGCATATTGATGCCACAGAAAAACTGCGCGGCTTGAATTGTTATATTACGGAAACGCCCGAACTTGCGCTGGCAGCGGCCAAGGCAGCGGATGCACGTTACGCAGCGGGTAATCCATTGCCGCTGGATGGCATTCCATTGGCGAATAAGGATCTGTTTTGCTCCAAGGATGTGCGCACAACAGCGGCCAGTAAAATCCTGGATAATTACGTGCCGGTTTACGAAAGTAACGTAGGGCAGAATTTATTGAATGCGGGCGTTGCCATGCTCGGCAAAGCCAATCTGGATGAATTTGCGATGGGTTCGGCCAATATCACATCGGCTTATGGCTATGTTGAAAACCCGTGGAAACGCACGGGCGAAGAAAATGTGAAACTCGTGCCTGGGGGTTCATCAGGCGGGTCATCCGCCATTGTGGCCGCACGCGGCGCAATGGGTGCAACGGGCACCGATACGGGCGGATCTATCCGCCAGCCTGCAGCCTTTACCGGCATTGTTGGGATCAAACCCACTTATGGCCGTTGTTCACGTTGGGGTGTGATTGCCTTTGCATCATCGCTTGACCAGCCCGGCGCATTCGCGCGCACGGTCGAAGACACAGCATTAATGCTCAATCACATGGCGGGTCATGATGCAAAAGACAGCACATCCGCCAAAATCGAAACACATGATTTCACATCTGGCATTGGCAAGGATATTAAAGGTCTGCGCATTGGTATTCCCAAGGAATATCGCCCGGCCGGATTGAATTCGGAACTGGCGGCATTTTGGGATAAAGGCGCGCAGTGGCTCAAAGATGCGGGAGCAGAGATTGTAGAGATTTCATTGCCACATACGGAATATGCATTGCCATGCTATTACATCATCGCGCCTGCAGAATGTTCATCCAACCTCGCGCGTTATGACGGCATGCGTTACGGTTTGCGTGCGGAAGGCAAAGACCTGATTGAAACCTATGAAAAAACTCGCGCCGAAGGTTTTGGCCGCGAGGTCAAACGCCGCATCATGATCGGCACCTATGT
>DPZW01000050.1:4049-6855 GCA_003536545.1 Rhodospirillaceae bacterium | reverse complement strand
CAAACATCAGAATTAATGTGAGTTAATCTTATGCGATTTTCTTGCTAGGATCAGCAGGTGCAGATTTTTCACCTGATTTGTCTGCATTCGCAGGCTTATTCAAATCATTTGGCTTTTGATTTGGGTTAGCTGGCGGAGTTGCGGGTTTTTGTGTTTGATTATTGCTGTTATTATTGTTGTTTGTCATAAGAGACTCCTATTTGTTTGGGGAATGCTACCAAAATCAGATTGATGATGAATGCATCAGGCCAACAGCTGCCGTCCGGTAACGTTCCAAATAAGAACATTACAAATGAAAAAGCAGAGAAATTCCTCGCTTTTTACATTAACTCTGCAAAGAATAGGTTAGGCGGCTTTTTTCTTAACCGCATTACCCGCCATAATATCCTGAATCCATTTTGGCAGCGCGAACGCGCCCAAATGCACTTCCGGTGTATATTGACGCAAATTCTGCAAATTCGCAGTCTTGAGGCGCGATTGCAAAGTTTCGAGTGACGGCAATTTCAATTCGCCATTCACACCGTAACCCAACGCCATCTGACCACCGTAATATGTCGGCACGGTGATGAGGTAACAGGTGCCGTTCAGACCAAGCTTATCCCACAATTTCACCGTCTGGGTGAGTTCATCCGGCTGCAAAAACGGCACGCCGTTTTGCGTGACCAGAATACCGCCAGGTTTCAGCGCATCTTTGCAGAGTTTGTAAAATTCTTCAGAAAACAATGCTTCAGCCGCGCCGATGGGATCAGTGGAGTCCACTGTGATCACATCATATTTCTGCGTGGTTTCCTTGATGTATTTAAATGCATCCTGGATGATCAAATTCGCTTTTGGATGTTGGTAAATTTTGCCGCCATCATTATGGCCCGGCAAATATTTATTCGACAGGTCCACCACGCCCTGATCGATTTCCACCATGTCTGCGCGTTCCAATGATGTGTGCTTCAGGGCTTCACGCAGCGCGCCGCCGTCGCCACCGCCCACGATAAGAATGTTCTTCGGATTCTCAATCGACAGCAATGGTGTGTGGATCATCATCTCGTGGTAAATGAATTCATCACTTTCAGTGGTTTGAATGATGTTATCAAGGGTGAGGACACGGCCAAATTCCTTGTTTTCAAAGAATGAGAGTTTCTGGTAGTCGCTCTGGCCTTCGTATAAAACGTCATCAATTGCAAAACCCTGATAAACACGGTTGCCATAGAGGTTTTCCTGAAAGGTTTCGCCGCGATTGAAGTTCTTCATGCGCGCGATTTGTGGCTGGAAATGATCCTCCGTCACTTTCTTTGCGATATCGGCATCGAAATCACGGCAGGAAAAAATATCAATGTAAACTTCGCCCAGATTTTCGGCAAAATGCGCCGCGATGTTTGATGTTTCAATCATCTGCAAAAAGGTGTAACCCGCCGTTTCTTTTTTATGCGTGGCAAAATGTTCCAGAATGGGTTTGCCGTAAGCGACCATATCAATGGCTTTCACCAATGCTGCGCCCCAGGCCAAAATATTATCGCCATCGGAGATTTTATCCTTCGGACAGCCCGAAAGATCCAAAACCAGATGCTGACCCCACATTTTCTGTGCCATTTCATGTTCCTCTGTTGCTAGGGTGACGGAATGTGAGCGGTTGATATAGGGCCACGCCCCCCTGAATGCAAGAAATTTATAGGGTTTTATCGCTTTTGTAAAACCCGCCGAGCTGCCGCCTGCCCGGACAGCATGGCACCCGGCAGTTGGGTGGCCCACTGGCCTTCTGCGGCCTCGCCGGCAAAGAAAATCCGGTCATTCAGCGGTGCGGCATAAGCTTCGCGTGCGCTGGCGTCGCCCACCCTGAGCATCGAATAACTGCCCAGCGTGAAAGCTTCCGCGCGCCAATCTGTTGACTGATGCCAATCCACCGCGTTGTCATCGAGCGCAGGCAAAAGTTTTTGCAGTTGCGGTAAAAACGCAGCAGCGAAATCTGCATAAATAAAATGTGTTTTTTTGCCGCCATATAGAATATTCAGTGTCGATGGTGCGTGCGGCATAATCCAGACTTCGCATTGACCGTGCGTATCATCAATCAAAAGCGCGTAAAAACTCTCACCAAACGGCCAGATCAATTCTTTGTATTTCACGATATGTTTATTGAGCAAACCCAGGCGCAGATGCCCGAGAGCCTGTTGTTTTTCTGCAGGCAGCGGCGGTATGAATTTTAGTTGATCAAGCAAAACATTCACGCTGCTGGTGATGATGAGATCATCACAGCTATATTCGCCTTTGCTGGTAGCAAGGCGGATTTTATCGCCGGAATAATCAATATGCGTAACGGCTGTATTCAGTTGCACCGGTAAATCTTTGGCCGCCGCGCGCAAGGCATCCTGAATACTGCCTTTGAGCAAGGCATTTTCATGCAGTTCAATTTGCCCGGCAACATCAAGGATGGAAAGTTCTGACAACTCTGCACCGGTTTCCGTAGGCCCTGCAAAAGCACGCACCGCCGCATCATGAATTTCATCGCCGTTCAATAATGAATCTGCCATTGCATCTGGATTTTTCCCGGCCAGAATGTCAGCCTCGATTAAAACATCATCATAAGCGCGTGTGAATTGCCGTATTTCGGCATCACCGAGCGGTTTGCCATTCAGCACAATATGTTCTGCGGGTTCCAGAAAAGCCAATGCATGCCCCTGGTCCACCAAAAATTGTGCAAAAGGATTTTGAGATTGTGAATGCAGAAAAGCTGCGCCGAGTTCATGGGCTTTGCCCGTTTTACTGAGATGGGTGCGCACACGGCCGCCGATATCACCCGCCGCTTCCAGAATTAAAA
>DPZW01000050.1:2027-3862 GCA_003536545.1 Rhodospirillaceae bacterium | reverse complement strand
AATTAAAAAATCATGATGCCCATGCTGGCGGAGTTCGCGCCCGGCAAAAATCCCTGCCGTTCCCGCGCCGATGATGATGGTGTGATATTTCACGCCTTTTGCATCATCTCCAGCACTGAATTCGGCAGCGCGAAAGATGCAAGATGCATATCAGGATTATAATATTTGGTTTTGATGCCGCTGACCCGGTAGCGTTCTTCAATCACACTCTTTGCTTGCTGGCGGTAAGACGTTTCATCCGTCGCCCAGCCCAGGAACGTATCGCCGCCCCAGTACAATGGCACCGCGGTGCGGAAGAACGATACATCTTTGTAATGCTTGCGAAGTGAACGTGTGACGGTTGTCACCAGCATTTCATCACCGTATTTCACGAAGTCAGTTGCATTCTGGTTGATGAAAATCCCGCCATCATTCAAATGTGCTTTCGCAGCCGCCAGAAATTCATCTTCAAACAGCACACGGCCCGGGCCGTAAGCATCCGTTGAATCCACGATAATCAGATCGAACTTCTCTGTTGCTTCTTTCATATATTTGAAGCCATCGGTGATGATGATTTCAGAACGCGCATCCTTAAACGCATTGCCGCAGATCGCCGGAATATGCGCCTGCACCATGCGCGGCACCGCTTCGTCAATTTCAACCAGCACCGCGCGTTCAACATTTTTATGGTCAAGGACGCAGCGCAAAATCCCGCCATCGCCGCCGCCAATGATCAGAACTGATTTTACATTGCCGTGCGCAAACATGGGCGTATGCGCCATCATTTCGTGATAGATATTTTCTTCGGCTTCCGACGTCTGCGAAATCCCATCCGATCCCAGCACGCGGCCGAGGATATGGTTTTCAAAGACTGTGAGTTTCTGGAACTCTGTCTGCTCCTCGGCGATCAGCTTGCCGGAGTAAACCAGCAGCTCGCCGTAATCATTGATTTCTTCGTGAAGGTCGCCGCCGTAAGCGGTTTCAAGGGATGCGTTTGTCATAACGGGGTTTTAACGCCCGCAACCCATCAGCGCAAATAAAAACGGCGGCCAAATCTTACTTTGGGCCGCCGTTTAATTACTTTAACTAAAGCTTACGCTTCAGTTTCGCCGCGCAGCAGGCGGTCTGATTTGACTTCAGTTGCCTGGAATGCTTCCGCAAGGATACCCACAGCCAGTTCAGGCTTTGAGTTGCCGCACATGAATACGTCAAACGCTGCGTAGTCACGCTCTGGCCAGGTGTGAACAGAGATGTGGCTTTCCGCCAGCACCGCTACACCTGAAATCCCGCCGTTAGGCTGGAAGTGGTGCAAATGGATGTGCAGCAACGTCGCGCCGCAAACTTCCACGCACCGGCGCATGGCAGCTTCCATCAGCTCCAGGTTATCAATCTTCTTGGCACCCCACAGATCAATGATCATGTGTTTGCCCGCGCATTTTACTTCCACGCCAGCATCATTGGTGGCGGTAATAAAATGGTCATTGTCATGGTCCGAGGATGTCCACGGTCCCTGAACAATATTATTATCGGTATTGCGGACTAGTCCGACCTCCGAGTTATCAAAACCTTCCGTTTGGGCTTGTCTTGACTGTGGCGCTTTAGCATTGAGGGTCGGCGCTTTCTCCAAGTCAGTCCCCAATTGGAAGAGAGCAGTGGCCTTCATGGCGTTCCCCCTTCTAATTAGTAGATGACCCGACACCACCACAGCGATGTCGAAGTCCCGACTATGCGGTATATACCCCCCCCCCTTCAAGTTAAATATTTGTGACAAACAGAAAATCAGCTAGAAGTGATGCAGTTTCGACACAGGTTATGGCATGCATTCGGCAGAATTGGACAGTTTAATAAAGGCTTTC
>DPZW01000050.1:0-1840 GCA_003536545.1 Rhodospirillaceae bacterium | reverse complement strand
TAAAGGCTTTGGCACGGCTGCCGGGCCTTGGCGCGCGTTCTGCACGGCGGATTGCCTTGCATCTGCTGCGCGCGCCGGAGAAGCATCTGGAGCCGCTGCAGGCCACGCTGGCGCGCGCGGCAGAGACGATTGGTGTTTGCAGCCAATGCGGCAACCTGGACAGCCGCAACCCATGCGCGATTTGCGCCGATCCGCGCCGCGCGGATGGGACGATTTGCGTGGTTGCTGACGTGAACGATCTTTGGGCACTGGAGCGCACAGGCGCGCATCGTGGGCAGTATCACGTGTTGGGCGGCGTATTGTCTGCCTTGCAAGGCATCGGTCCCGAAGATTTACGAATTGCAGAATTGCTGGCGCGCATGGATGGCACACGTGAAATCATCATGGCACTCCCGCCAACGGTGGATGGCCAGACCACTGCGCATGTTGTTGAAGAACGTTTGCATGACGCGGCACCGCATGTTGCGATCACGCGATTGGCGGTTGGCATTCCGGTGGGAGGCGCGCTGGAATATCTGGATGAAGGCACGCTGAGGCTTGCGGTTAACCAGCGGCGTTGATGCAACTATTAAATTGATTGACCCCGGACCCGGCTTTGCGGACAATATTCCCTTAACCCGGATGTAGCAGAAAATGTGGCCTTTACGCAGAAAAGCAAAAGATGACAACTGGCAAAGCCGATGGATTTCCAAGGATGCGTTGCAGGGGAAGATTATCGAGCTGTCAGCCGAGGCAGACGGGCTGAAGGATTTTCTGGAAGCCGCGCATCCGGGATTCAAGATTAAGGCAAAAACCTATGTTGATCTCTTTAAAGAGATTAGCGAGGGACGCGCCCAATTGCATACCAGCGGGCAAAATCATGACCATGAGTATCATTTTTATCAATTTGAATTCACGCCACGCCATTCACAGCCTTTCTCTTGCTGGCTTCCGGTATCACGCAAAGAAGCTTATAAAGCGCCCGCACAAACGGCAAGAAATGCGGCTTTGGAGCCAATCTTTAAATTCGGCGCCATGGATTGGGGCAATAGATTGGAAGTGCTTTTAAAACATCCTGAGTTGGGTCCCGTTGCACGGCAAAGAAAATCTGCTTATCAAAATTCTTTTGATAAGAATGCGCAATACGAAAGTCTGAATGATGACATTGCCTGCTTGCAGGAAGCGATCAATATATTGGATGATTTTCAAGACGAAAAATCCTGGACAACGGAAACCCTTTGCAGAAAAGCCGCTATCCCCAAAAAGCTTTTAGAGAGACCCAAAGATTATAAATCTTTTGCCGCCAGATTTACGGCAGCGGGCTGCGAACTTGCCAACGAACAATTCCTACCCCTGCTTGCCGCCCAGCCGCAGGATGACCTGGTGCGCATGATTAGTACGATTAATCATGAGCTGGACAATTACCGCCGCGACCTGAAAGCAGGACTGTTCACAAAAGATAGCGAGCAGGCGCTGCGGGCATATATTCAGTCCAGCTATGACATGCTTGCTATTGCGCACCCGCATTTAACGCTGCATGAATTGCGGGATGTGGTGGCGAAAACCAGCCGGAAAAACGGCGAGGCGTGGGATTCTCTTTTCAGCAATAAACGCCGGGGGATCGCAAATCGTTCGACACCGGATCGGGCCAAACCATAATCAGGCAGCCACGCGCTTGTCCGTGGGCATTCCCGTTGGCGGGGCATTGGAATATCTGGATGAAGGCACGTTACGATTGGCCATCAGCGCACGGCGTTAATTTGTCGCATAAAGAGAAAATTCTGCCACGAGCTGTTGATATAAATCTTTTTTAAACGCCACGATTTTTCCCGGCGTGACGGATAGCGTAAACCAATCAGTG
>DPZW01000020.1:1012-11011 GCA_003536545.1 Rhodospirillaceae bacterium | reverse complement strand
ACATTGCTGGGGATTGCAATCATTTACCGCGGGAAAGCAAGGGCATAATCATTTCATTCCATTTTTGCGATAAACATAAATCCCCAGCACCGCCAGACCCACCCCCCAGATCGCGGAAAGATCTGACATTCCCGCCATCACGCGGCCTGCTTCGGATGGTGAAACAACAATGGTATAGGCTACACTGGACATCAAAATTCCCCACGAAAATGCCAGAATATAGCCGAAGGTGGCGCGCATTCTGCGAACATAGGCATCTGGACTTTTCACTTCCTCACGCAAACTTTTATTCACTTCCTGCAATGCAGTTTTATTCTCCTCACCTTCAATACGTGCCATTGCTTCAATATGACGATTCGCCTCTTTCAATTGTTCCAGCGTAATCCCGCCGGTTTGCATCGTGTGCCCCAGCTGCGTGAGAGCATCCACAGCCGTCCGCGCAATTGGATGATCAATCTTTTTCAAACCTTCACGTGCCGCATCAAGCAATAATGGCAAACCGATTCCGGCAATTATGGCTGGCAGCATGTTAATCCTCCATCAATTTATAAAAAACATGTTTACCGATAACGGCCGTGGGCGTTTGGCCACTTGCCCATTTGGGCGAAACATATAATGCATGATAATGATCTGCGCCGCCTGTGGCATCGGGCAAGCTTCCTGTTGTGGCCCATTTGGCAATGCGCTGCGCCATTGCAAAACTGGGATTGGTCTGATCCACATTTTTCAGTTTAGCAAGATTGGCATCCTGCGCATTCCAGCAGGAAAATTGCATGGGTTTCTGGCATACGCGGATAATCGAATTGCCCCACCAAAAGCTGCCGCATGGCTGTTCGCGTGCAAAAGTCACACGGTTGATAATCACAGCTGCAACAGCTTCCATACCGCGCTGGCCCTCGCCCCGCGCCTCACCCCAAATCGTGCGGGCCAGAATATCCATCTCGCGCTCAGCCAGAGCGATGCGCGCAGAATGCCAGTTAATCACTTCACTCATTTATTCTTCTCCCAGGTTCTTTATGGATGCCCGCATGCGATATGCTTCAATATCCAGCTTGGCCTCAATGCGATTAAGATGCGCAACCAGCCGCCCCTCCACTTCGCGCAACGACTGGGTGGAAGCATAATTCTTTGCAACATCCAGTTTAAATTCTGAAAGCGTGTACAGAATATTTTCGCGCAATTCAGACAATTGCATTTGCAATCGCCAGACCCACCACACCAAACCGGATATTGCCGGTATGGCCAGCGTCATCATCCATGCAGATAAATCCATCGTTTTCTCCCTAAAAATGGAACGGCTTTTCACCATTCAAGATTGTTTGCGGTTTCCAGTTCGGACGCGCGGCGCGTGCCGCCATGCCACCGATGCGCAGGGGGATTTCACCAATCGCCCCTGCCAGCGCATCCAGCGCGTCATCCGCTGCATCGCGGCGTGCGGGATTCCATTCCCGCATTTCAGTCATAAAACCGCTGTCCCAAATCGATCCATGCGCATGAATCACACCCGCCGCCAAAGGGGCCTCGAGCGCAGAAATAATTCGCGCCGCTTTATTCCCGCTGCTGAAGACAGGTTGCACGGCAGCGGCAATCCCGCGCTGCATCAGTGTTTGCCGCAGCAATCCTGGCAAAAATTGCCCCACACCGTTGCTTTCAATTTTAATACCCGGCACGTAATTTGCGGCAATGAAGTTTGCCACCTGTTCACATTGCTGCAGTGCTTCAGCATTTGCATGCTCTGCATTTACGCGCACATATAACACCCGGTGAAAATAATAATTGCCATTTGCATCTGTAAAAACCAATGCAACCACAGAGCTATCGCGCACGCCGGAAAACGCCGGATCCCACCAGCAGCTTGCGCCCGTCAACTGAACATCACCCAGTGACAGGCGTGATTGTTGATTACCTTCTTCGTACTGCAATTCATCGGTATAGGGTTTTATCAAATCCGGATTGAGACGTGCATCTGTGATACTCACCGCCTGCAACAACATCTGGCTGGCAAATTTATTCGGGCCGGTTTTTTTCCGCAGTGCCTCGATTGCCGTCATTGGATAGCGTTCAGGCCACACGCTCTCGCCCGCGCTATTCAACAGGGGCAATTCCAGACGTGTAAAACCTTCTAAAAACGGCTTGTTCTCCACACTGCCAGCGGCGGCTGTGCGCGCATAGATACTGTCATAACTATGCGGCGTCCCGATGAATAAAATTGTGCCTTGCGGCGTGAGGACATAATCCAGCTCACGCAGGCGGTCGCGCAAATCCATCCGCCGTATGGGTGTATCACTGGTACCCGGCACCTCAACATCATCACAGATAATAATATCCGCGCGTGATCCTGTAATATTGGTCTGCACACTGCGCGCTAAAACAGACGGATCCCGTGATATTAAATTCCGCTGCACCGTAAATTGCATCGCTGACCATTGTTGTGCCTGCGGTGGTTTCAATTTCGCCGTCAGTGGATGTTTTTCAATCACGCGGCGAATATTGCGCACCATTTTTTCTGCCAGTACCATATCGGCCGCCACCACCATGATCCGCAGATCGGGATTTTGCAGCAGCAGCCAGGCCGCAAACAGGGCGGTGAGCGTTGATTTTCCGCAGGCCCGGAACGCCATCAACAGCAGTCGCCCCCCTGTTTTGGATTTCTGGCCGGATGCCCATTGCTGCGCCAGAAACTGTGCGATAATGCGGTGTGGGCGCGGTGTTTGCATGCCCTGACGTTTGTTCCAGAGTGCGGTGAAAACCAGGAAATTTTCGGTCATCACACATCCCCGGATCCCAGCTCTGCTATCACATCCGCAATTTCTGATTGCAGATTTTCTGCCTGCTGTGCTTCGCCCAGCATGTTGTAGATTTTCAATAGCAGCTGCATATGCGATAGCGCGTTTTTTCCCGCTGTGTGGAAAGCGTTAAATTCCTTGACAGCCTCTGGCGTATCATCCGTGAAATGACTGCGGTAATGCCGCATGACATCGCATAATGCCTCAGGCAAGGATTCGCGCAGCAATTGCCGCGCAGCCTCCAGTTCTTTTTCAGACATTTTATAATGCCTAATATTTCGATTGGATGTACCAGGCAGAGCCATTCGATACGACAGTGATTGCCTTATATTGCGTGGATAATGCCTGCGATGAATTATCCGGGCCTGTTGAGCCAGAAACCGTAACCGTCACGGCATTCCCACTGGTGTCGATTTTTTTAATTGTGATGGTGCGCCCCACTGCATTCGCGGCATTCGCAGGCGGCAGGCGAAATTCCGCCGCGCCAGTAAAGGCACTGACAAAATAAATAGGCCGCGTCAGATCCGGCTGAATGAGCGTTTCATTTTCAATATAATAGGTGTTTTCCGGCATCAGATTGTGTGAAACAATCCACCAGTTTGAACCATTGGAAATCACCGTGATATAATCATAGCGCGCAGATAGATTGACCGTGCGGCCATCAGGCCCAGGACCGCTGTCTTCCTGCACAATCACCAGATTATCCGAGCTGTCAGATTTTTTGATGGTAATCTGTGCGCCGTTGGCCGTATTGGCCTGCGGCAAATTCACGGTAATCGCACCATTAAAGGCAGAGATAATATAGCAGGAAGTGGTTTGATCCACATCCAGTGTAGCGGGCCCCACATCCTGAAAAAACTCCGTATCATAGCGCAGCATTTCAACGGTCAAATCCGTGATACGCGTTTTGCGCATGCGGTTTTTATCCGGGAAGCCTGCATTATAGGCTGTGTAATTGCCGCCGGATAAATCCGAAATTGCCGGCCCCGCCGAAGCGGATAACAGATTGACCAAGACTGTTTCAACCGAACCCGCTTCCAGCCGCACATTGATCACACCGCCCGTAGTTTCGGTATAAGGATTAATAAAAATATTTTTTTCGGTATCCGCACCAACACGGATACAACTATGCGCTGCAGTGGAAATATTGGCTTCACAATCAATGAAGGAATTATTGTATTTACCGCTTTCCACATAAAATCCGCTGCCGGTCATCGCATGTGATAAAGAATAAACCCTCACATTATGAAATTTATTGGCATTGGGGCTATCTCCTGCCCCGCTGCGCTTCAGATGTACGCCATGCGTATTCGGCCTGGCGATCAGCACGCGTGCAATATTATTCCAGTAGCACGGGTAATTGGTATTATTATAACCATCCAAAACCATGCCGATATTGGCATCCCAAATCGTGACATCAGAAATCGCATTCTCGACGCAGGCCGAACCATCCCCGTAAAGCCGAATCCCAACATCGCCGTTTTCAAGCCGCAGATGATTGACCTTGGCGTAGCCTGATGGCAATTGCAGCACATCATAACTGTTATCATTACCGCGGATAATCGAACCATTGCCTGCGCCATATAATGTTTTGCCGTAAGCCAGGACAATCGGAACGGTTGTACGGTATTCACCCGGCGGCACGTAAACCACATGATGTGCATCCAATGCTTTTTGAATGGCGAGCGTGTCATCCTCAACACCATCACCCACTGCGCCAAAATCACGGATGGAAACTGTTTCATTCAGCCTGTCCTGTACATTGCGTGTTACCGCCCCTGTACCCGTCACGGCATATTGCACCGGCCCTTCGGGTGCGGTGAGCGGATATGAAACCGGCGATCCATTTTCATCAAACCCCAGCAATTTCCCTGCGCGCAAGAGGCGCGACGGCAATTCTGTTGTGGGCGGGATTTCATCACGTGCAAATTTCAGGTTCACCGCGGCATCTGCATCCAGTTGCTGGATCGCCGCCACGGTGTAATCAAATTCGTTGTTTAACGTCCGCGCCGCGAAATCGCTCCCGTCTTGAAAATCAGAGGCGCGGGCAATCGCCAGGCGGCGTTCCAATGTCACGACCAAATGATTGGCAGGGGCAATTGCGAACGTCACCTCGCCGCCAGATGTTTGGCCTGCGCCATTGATGGTAAATCCTGCAAATTGCTGCACGCCGTCCACATAAACTTGCAGATCTGGATTGGCAAAAATCGGGAAAGGAAATTCAAATACAGTGCGGGTACCATTGGCGGTATATTGAATGCGCGGTGCCACCGCAGGAATTTGGATATGGTCGGTCATGATGTCTCCGGATTAGAATCTGATGTTGCGGTTAAAAGATTGACGTTGCTGCAATTGCGTGCGTGCGAGCAGATTGCTGCCCTGCAGGTCAGCCAGGCTGCGGTTGATGTTGAATAATTGATTTTGCAATTCATCCTGCGCGGATTTATTTTCAAATGCGGTATCTGCCGTCTCGCTTTGCGCCAGAGCTGCTGCACTGCCGCTATCAGGATCTATGCCCTGTGCGGCAAAATAGGCACGCGCCTTGGCTAATCCACGCGACAACGCGTTTGCCCGCGCACGCGATGATTTATCAGCGTCAGCCTGCAGTTGCGCCGATTTTGCGGCAGCATCTGCTGCCGCTTCGGCTTCCTGTTGTTGCTGACGTTGCAAGAGCTGTTGCTGCGATAATAAATCTGACTGCCGCTGCTGTGCGCCTTGCACAGCCCCCTGCACCACACTCGAGAAAATCGGTGTGACGATTGAAGTGATACCCGACATTCGGTTCTCCTTAATTGATGTTGATCGTTGCGCTGACAGAAAGCAGCGTGAATGGTAGCGGCGCGAAACCAGAAATTTTCCACAGTGGCTGCGTGAGATCTTTGGCCCAACCAATGCCGCGCACGGTTAAATCACCATCAAAACGTGGCGGCGCAGCCCCAATGGTCGTTTGGTTCAAATGGCGACGCAGTGAAATATCCCGCAATCCCATGCCGATATCGAGACGCAACGCATAACTGTTCTGCAAACGGAATTGCGTTTCGATTAATCGTGCACAGCGTCCCGCGCCGTCCGGCCCCACCGCATTGGGCGGCAAGGGTTCAATCTGATGCGCGAAAGGTAATCCAACCACAATATTATTGGCAGCGTTCTCTAACACGATCATACCCGATGTGACGGTTTGATCCGGTTGCACCTTGCCATCTGCCACAATGGAAACTATGCGACCTTCAAGATGTTCAAGCCCATACCAGGTGGTAGCAGGACTTCCCGCTGTGCCAGAGAGCGCGCTGTCGAGAGCAAAGGCATCATTGAAACTTTCCAGAAAATAATCACCACCACGATCAATCAGCGCATAGGTTTTATCGCCGACGACGGCCATGGATAAAACCTGGCCGTCCGTTTCATGGCTGGTCCAGGCCACCACAGCTTCGGCACGATAGAGCGTGAGTGTGGCAAATGTGCCGTCACCGCGCACCAGGAATAAGGTACGCCGCGTTTTGTCATAAGCCAGCGATTGTGGTGATAAAATCATATGCTGGGCCAGCAAAGCCAGATCGGTTGCGGTATAGGCTTGCTCAAGATCACTATAAATAAATTCACGCACTTCGTTTCCACTGCGTGAGACGAATAATGTGCCACCCTCAACGTCCACGGGCGGTACGGTGCGTTCGGTCAGTGTGCCCACACGCGTCTGGCGATTGAGCTGAATCGATGCTGGCGTGAGCGGTGTGCCCGTCACCATCCATTCCGCCCCTGATGTGAAAATCTGCAAATGGCGGGATGAAAATAATCCGCGGATGGCATTGACCTGATCAGATAAAATGCCGAATTCAATCGCTTCGTCATCCTGTGCCGTGCCCAGATTAAAATTAAATAAATTGCCAGATTTCGACAACCACAAACGGTTCGGCAAATCGCGCGACCCGCCAATGACCAGGCGATTTTGATGAAACGCCACTGCCGTCGGCCAGCCACGCACGGATGAGAATGACTGTTCCTGCCAGTCAATCGTTGGATTGGTATCGGGCAGGTTTTCAATGGTCGTGACGCGTACCACGGTTGCGGATTGCACTTCAATAACATCAACTTCTTTATTGTGCACGCGCATGCGTGTATTGAGCAAACCGTTTTCAAATACACTGGCTGAGGCTGTGAGCGTAATGGTACCGGATGTTGCAGATGGTGTAACGGTAACAGCCGTATCCGCAAATTTATAATAGGGTTGATGAATAATATTCGCGTCCGTGAAAAATTCCCATGCGGCAATCGTCCAGCCTGCATTGGTGCGCATGATGCGCTGTGGCTCCACATCGGGATGCACGACGAGCAAAGTATCCGCACTTTGTGTCCAGTTAATCTGGTTCAGCTGTGCAGATATCCATGGCGTTGCCAATGTTTCCACCAAAACGCCGTCCAGAAAAATGGACAGTAATTCATTGGTAAAAACCAACAGATAATTTTGTTCCGCATTAAATTCCAGTGAGGCCAAACGGCCAGTACCCGGCAATTGTGCCAGATATTCCAGCCCTGCACGGCGCGTGATACCGCCCGTTGGGTAAATGAAGACATTCCGCAACAGCAGTGCACCGTTGTCATAAGCACGCAAATCGCCACGGCCCAGCAAAAGTGGCGAAACTTCACCAGCTGTGAAATTGGTTTTAACAGTCCGCGTAATGCTCATGACCGGCGTGCCTCAATCAGCGAGAAGTCTTCAATGCTGGCGGGTGTTTCCTGTTGGCTGTCGATTTGCCGTGCGCGCTGTAATTCTTTATCCGCGAGCGAGAATAATAATTCGGCACGCGCCGTGCTCTCGGTGATTGGAATACATAATTCTGCCGCCAGGCGTGCGATCAGCACCGTGTCAAAAAATGCCGGGCAATCAATTTCAGCCGGACGATAAATATACGTGAGTGTGACTTCGTCCAGATTACAATGCAGCGCATTTTGATAAATCCGGTACGTCACACCCCTGCCCGCACCGGGAACACCGGCAGAAATCGCGCGCAAGAAATTATTAGGGAGTTGAAAGGCAAAATCATAGTCAGCCAAAGGCGCAGTCGCCAGGCGCGGGAGTTCCATTTGTGCGGTCGCAAAGCTCCAGCCAAAACTGGATATAAGACCGTCACGGATGGGAGTATAAAGCGCGCCGGCAAGGTCGGATTCCACGGTGCCATCATCAAAACTATTAATAGCGCGCGTACCGATGCGCAGCAAAGCGCGCGATGCCAGCGCGGTTGCAGAAAGTGTCATTTGAAACTCCGTTTCAAGAAAATAGAAAAGAGAAGATGGAAAGTAGAATGGAAGAGGATAAATTTACCCTCTTCCATCTATTTTCTAACTTCTAGTCAGTATCTGCCGCAGCAAAATTGGTGAGGTCCGCAACATCCACAACGCCGCCGGAATTTGCATTCACCACAAAAATGCCGTTACTGGTGTCAACATTGGCTAAAATCATATCACCCACACGCAACATTTCTGATGCGGTGTTGAAGTAACCTGCACTATCCACTGCAGCCGCCGCATCACTGGAGCGGTAATGCCAGAGCGTGAAACCGTTTGCATAAGCCAGAACGGAGAGATTGTTTCTATCGAAAGCCATATTCTATTCCTTTCCTATGCCGGAGTTTCATCGCAGCGCAATGTCACGATACCACTGGCATCGATCAATTTTGCGCCTTGGCTCATCATGCTGTTGACGAAATGTGCCGCACGATCACCGTGCCAGGTGATATCGGTTTGCACATCCGCCCCGGATGCATGGCCAATCGCAGTTTTGTGATACCAATGGCATTTGCGCACGCCACCGCCATCAACTGAAAGGCCAGAATGCGGCATCCAGACGGTGCCGAGCCAGCGTTTGGCCTGCGTGCCGTTGAAGGGCAAATCTTCGCCGACGTAATCAGAAGAAGCGAATTCATCGATTTGCAGCAATTGCGACCATTGTTTCCAACCCACAATGGCATAACGTTCGCCGTCATCGGGCACTTCGTTGGTGCCAAGTGTTTCAAACGCCGCCAATACTTTGGCCAATGTCATGCCGTCGGTATCCGCGCCGGCGTAGTTGGTGTTGGTATCCAGTTGCGCGATAATCAGCTCGTCCGTTTTGCGGCCTAGTGCATAGGCACCTGCGTTTGCCAGAACCTGACGCTCGTCAATGTTGGATTTAAATTCGTCGAGACGATCCACCCAGTCACCTGCATAATAATCCTGCAGGAAACATTCAACGGCAGTATGCGTGACGTTCATGGTGGGCACCATGCCATTACGCGCCTTTGTCATGGCTGCGCCAGTTCCGACTTTTTGGAATGTTGTGGATGAACCCTCAACATTATTTTTGCTGCGCACCGTGGCGCGCAGTTTGGATCCCATGCGCTGATAAGCTTCATGAGTTTCGCGTTCAAATTGTTTGATGAACGCATTGCTGATGTCTGTCGACATTGCGTTGTTCCTTTTGAATGAGTGTGGAAAATGGTTGTCGGGGTTGCCGAAATGCGGGCCGCGAGAAAACCGAAAGGGTTGGAGCCTGAAGCCAGGTTATCCGGAAAGACTAAGCAAAAGGCGCAACTCGCCCGTTGTTAGGACCAGTATATAGGAATCATTTCCTTGTCGTCAAGGGGTTTCTTGCGCCCCCTAGCATCTTTGCATAGAATCTATGCTCTGTTCAAAATTCGCATGACAAGTTTTTTCAATCTTTTCAGCCGCAATGCGGCAAACGCACCGCAGGATTCCCTGAGCGAAGCTGATTATGCACGCGGACAATTATGGATGGTGCGTTTTGGAATCGGCAATAGCGCAATGGAGGCTTTGATCACCGGCGCAATGCTGACTGCACTTGCACTGCAATTGGGTGCAAGCAATATGATGATCGGCCTGCTGCTCGCCATGCCGCATATGATGAGCTTTATGCAAATCCCAGGTGTCTGGGCAACCGAACATTTCCGTGAACGCAAAAAACTCACACTGCGGGCTGCAATTCTTTCACGGCCCGGTATTTTATTGATGGTGGTTGCGGTTTTGATGCCCACGCCTTCTGCATCGATTGCCTTGCTGATGCTGGGGCTGGCTTTGCGTTACGGCGGTGGCTGGATGATGAATTGCGCCTGGGCATCCTGGATCCGCGATCTGGTGCCGGAAGAAATTCAGGGACAATATTTTGGCCGCCGCATGGCCCTGATGACGGCAGCCACCGGTGCCGTGACATTGGCGGGGGGGC
>DPZW01000020.1:0-784 GCA_003536545.1 Rhodospirillaceae bacterium | reverse complement strand
TATGACATTGGCGGGTGGATTATTTGTGGATGCCTGGACCGCCATCCATGCGGATTCAGTAAAATACGCCTATGGCCTGTTGCTTATCGTGGCTTTTGGTTTTGGCGTTTACGGTAATTTTGCATTGGCCAAAATTCCTGAACCCAAAATGCCGCCCAATGACGCACCGCTACATCTGCCCAAATTATTAAGCGAGCCTTTCCGTCATGAAAATTTCCGGCGCGTAATGTTATTTTTATTCAGCTGGAACTTTGCGATTAATCTGGCCGTGCCGTTTTTCACGGTGCATTTGCTGCAATCGCTGCAGCTTTCCGTGACATACGTGATGTTTCTGGCAATGTTATGGCAGGGCGCAAGCATTGCCTCGATGCGGGTCTGGGGCAGTTTTATTGACCGTTACAGTAACAAGGCGGTATTCCGTTTGTCCGGACCCATTTATGCCCTGGGGTTATTGTTATGGACGCTGACAGACGAATGGCATCAGGCGGGCTATGCGATTTACATGCTGCCGCTGCTTTATGTGATGATTGGCCTGGCTACCGGCGGCACGGCACTGGCGTCCAATAATATTATTTTTAAACTTGCGCCGCGCGGCAAGGCCACATCCTACATGGCAGCAGCCAATTTATTGATTGCACTGGCTACGGCACTGGCTCCGATTATGGGTGGATTGATGGCAGACTGGTTTGCCAACCGTGCGCTCACCCTCACACTGCACTGGAAAGATCCCAACATTGAAACGGATCTCGCCAATTTTGTGATCAATCACTGGGATTTCTTTTTC
>DPZW01000157.1:3394-13327 GCA_003536545.1 Rhodospirillaceae bacterium | reverse complement strand
GTGCATGCCCCATGCGGCGACCAGCAGTGGCCATAATTCATCAGCCGTATCCGCTGCTGGCATAAAATGATCGGGCGGCAGGTTTTGCAGACAGGCCGCAACGTCCCACAAATTTTCATTATCATAGATCGCGACAAAACTGCGTGCCGCGTCATCGGTAAACCGCATAATCATGCCGGGCTTGGCATGGGCTGCAGCAGAGGATAAAAATTCCCGTACATTTTTTGGCTGTGATTTCAGCCAAGCGGGAAATTTATCAAATGCGATAAGGTGAAGCGCGGTGGATTCTCTGGCAGAATCCGCAAAACAGGCCAGTGGCGTAAAGTATTGTTTCATCCGTGCAATTTACGCTGCTGCGGGCAGGGCAGGCAAGGGGCATCCGCGCAGTTAAGCCGCCTGGCTTTCCCGTAACAGTTTGTTTACAGCGGTGAGCAGCACTATATTATTCACCGGCTTTTTCAAAATCACATTGGACTTCTTTTTAGCGATGATAAGTGCGTGATCGGCTGACATGGAAATGCTGCCGCCAGATATCGCAATCACGGGTGGTTTGCTAGGCATGGCTTCAATATGGTTTAAAATTTCCAGACCATCCGCGCGTGGCATTAAAATATCTGTTATGACCAGATCAAATTTTTGGGTAATTAGACAGTGGATGCCCTGTGCACCATCCTGCGCCTGTGTGACGCGATGGTTTTCGCTTTCGAGCAGGGTGGTGAGCGCGCGCCGCACTGGCAGCATGTCATCAATTAAAAGTATGTTTGCCATGGTTGAGCCTTTCGATTCAGCTCAATAATACACTATATAGTTGTAATTTATATTAAAAACTCTAGCTTAGCAGAAGGCCCATGCGCTGTTTGGCTTCACGCAGTGTTTTATCCGCCACCATACGTGCGCGTTCAGCACCCTTTGCTAACAATGCATCCAGCGCAGCAGTGTCCTGCATCAAGGCATGCAATCGTGTGCTGATGGGCGATAATTTTTCCACGCATAATTCTGCCAGCGCGGGTTTGAATTTGCCAAAACCTTGTCCCGCAAATTCTTGCACCACGCTTTCCGCACTGCGGTCTGACAGGGCAGCATAGATATTAATCAGGTTGCGTGCCTCCGCACGGTTCTCCAGCGCGGCCAGATTATCGGGCAGCAATTCGGAATCTGAAGTGGCCTTTTTAATTTTGCTAGAAATTGTATCCGCATCATCGGTCAGATTAATCCGGCTCATATCCGATGGATCAGACTTCGACATTTTTTTACTGCCGTCGCGCAGTGACATCACGCGGCTGGCTTCGCCTAAAATCGCAGGGTCTGGCACCGTAAAAAATTCGCCGTATTTGCGGTTAAATGCCATCGCGATATCACGCGCCAATTCCAAATGTTGTTTTTGATCTTCGCCAACCGGCACATGGGTTGCCTGATAAAGCAAAATATCCGCCGCCATCAAAACCGGATAGGCATAAAGGCCGAGGTTTGCCGCCTCTTTATCCTTGCCCGCTTTATCCTTGAACTGCGTCATGCGGTTGAGCCAGCCCATCGAGGTGATCGTAGAGAGCAACCACGACAGCTCCGCATGCGGCGTAATATGTGATTGCACAAAAATCGCTGCATATTCGGGATCAATGCCGCAGGCAATATAAGTCGCAGCCACTTCGCGCGTGTTGCGACGCAAAACTTCCGACTCCGGCGGATTGGTAAGGGCGTGCAGGTCCGCAATCATCAAAAAACATTCATGCGTTTTTTGCATCGGCACCCAATTTTTAATTGCGCCAAGATAGTTGCCAAGGTTCAGCGTATTCGTGGGTTGAATGCCGGATAAAATGCGCTTCATTATTCAGTTCCTGCCATTTGCATGTCTGGGTCTTTTTTGACGGGTTTCAGGAATGATTTTACTTCATCCCATTTCAACGCGCCAAGTTTAAAACACAGCCCAATATACACCGCGCCGCCAATGGCGCAAATCCCGCCCAGAGTGGCCAGTCGCAAAAATTCGTTAAAACCGGTAAAAACATCCTGCGTGATATTGAGCAGTAACAGTAGCACAATTGCCATCGCCCCGGCAGCAAGAAGCATCTGCATCACGTTGCGTTTGCAATTGTCATCAAGAGCAAATAAATCACGTTTGCGCAGGGCAAAGCTCAACATCCATACATTCAGCCACCCAGCCAGCGAAGTGGCCAGTGCGATCGCAACATGACCTGCGCCCATTGGCATCAACGGCCATATAAGTAAAAACGCCAGTGCGATATTGGAAATCGTGACGACAAGGCTAACCTTCAGTGCGGTTTTTGTGTCTTGATGCGCGAATAATACCGTCACAAAAGATTTTGCGACTACAAACGCCGGAATGCCAATTGCCATAGCCATTAATGCGCGGGCGGATGCACGGGCATCTTCGTACGTAAATTCGCCGCGCTGAAATAATGTCACCTGAATAGGTTCGGCCAGAATTAAAAACGCCAATGCAGTGGGCAGGCCCAGAAATAAACAAAATTCAATCGTGCGTGAGAGATAATGTTTGGCCTGGATGATATTATTTTCCTTGACGGCGCGCGCGAGTAGCGGGAGTAGGGCGGTGCCTGCCGCAACGCCCAGAATGCCAATTGGCAATTGGTTCAGGCGTTCAGCATAATAAAGGTAAGACACCGATCCACCGGGCAGGAAGGATGCAATCGTCTGCCCCAGCAATAAATTAATTTGTGTGACGCTGCCTGCAAAAGCGGCAGGGATCATAATCATCAAAAGACGTTTGGTTTCCGGCGTGACGCGCGGCAGGCGCAGGCTGAGGTTAAAATTGGCGCGGCGTAAAAACCAGACCATCCAGATAATCTGCACAATGCCCGAAGCCGTCAGGCCATATGCCATCGCATGGCCCACGCTGGCAAATACATCCGGCATTGCCCAGCCGAGCAGCAGAAAAATAGTGATCACAATATTAAAGATGCATGGTGCAGCCGCAAATGGTGCGAATTTGTGCAGAGAGTTCAGGACGCCGCCCATCAATGCCACAAGAGAAATGCACAGTAAAAATGGATAGGTAATGCGCGCCATTTCAACTGTCAGGGCATAGCGCACCGTGCCAGGTGCGAAAGTTTCGCCCGGTAAAATAATCGGGATAATCTGCGGCATGAAAATCATCATCAATCCACAAAACGGAATCAGGATGGTAATCAGCCAGGACAATGTGTCTTCGGCAAAGCGTTTGGCTTTTTCTTTGTCATCGGCCAGCATCTGGCTGCACATCGGAACGAATGCTACCGACAACGCGCCTTCGGCAAAAACCTGGCGCAGAAAATTAGGCAATCGCAGCGCGACAAAAAACGCATCAGCAACCGCGCTCGCGCCAAGGAAGCGCGCGGTCAGGACTTCGCGCGCGAAACCCAGAATTCGGGAGAGAATCGTCAGGCTGCTGACCGTGGCGAAGGCTTTGGTGATTTTGGACATGCGGCTTCTTACGCCAGCTCAGAGAGTCGGTAAAGGATGTCCAGCGCGTCTTTGGGTGTCAGGTTATCTGTATCGAGCTTTTTCAGGGCCGCAACGGCCGGATGATCCGCCACAGGCCGCGGGGCGGGCGCAGTGCGATTACTATTCGCTGCTGGTTTTTGATTCTCAAACTGTTCCAGTAATGCATTCGCACGCGTAATCACCTCCGCAGGAATGCCCGCGATTTCCGCGACATGAACACCATAGGAACGATCCGCCGTGCCGGGCGCAACTTGATGCGTGAAGGTTATCTGTGAACCTTTTTCAACCACGGTCACGGTAAAGCAACTCAGCGCGGCAAGTTTATCTGCCAGCGCAGTCAGTTCATGATAATGCGTAGCAAATAATGTGCGGCATTTTATTTTTTCATGCAGGTGCTCAAGTACAGCCCATGCAATCGAAAGCCCGTCATAGGTTGCTGTGCCGCGACCAAGTTCATCAAAAATAACAAATGAACGCGGGGTTGCCTGTTGCAAGATTGTTGCAGTCTCTAGCATCTCGACCATAAAAGTTGAACGTCCGCGTGCCAGATCATCGCCTGCGCCGACGCGTGAAAATAGGCGATCCACTGTGCCGATGTGTGCGGATTTGGCGGGCACATAACCCCCCATTTGCGCGAGGATGACAATCAGCGCATTTTGCCGTAAAAACGTGGATTTTCCGGCCATATTCGGGCCGGTCAGCAGCCAGATTTTTTGTTGCGCGGATAGATCACAATCATTCGGCACAAAATTTTGCCGCGCGGCGAATTGTTCAACAATGGCATGACGGCCATCGATGATATTGAAACTATCACTGTCATCGATGATCGGGCGAACATAACGCTGAGATTGCGCCAATTCGGCAAGAGCAGACATCACATCCATTTCCGCAATTGCCTGTGCTGCCAGATTTAATTCGGCATAACGCTGCAGGACAATTTCGGTGAGCCTATCAAATAACTTTAATTCAATTGCCAATGCACGGTCTTCCGCGCTACCCATTTTTTGTTCCAATTCGATTAATTCGTGGGTGGTGAAACGCACAGCATTCACCATCGTCTGGCGGTGAATATAGGTTTCCTTTTGCTGCAGCAGTTTTTCGCCACCTTGTGGATTTACCTCTATATGATAGCCAATTAAATTATTATGTTTGATTTTCAGGTTCGTAATACCGGTTTCCGCGATATATTTGCCCTGTAATTTGGCCATCATTTGCTTGCCATTGCTGCGTAGACCGCGATATTCATCGAGGGCCAAATCATACCCGGCGCGAATAAAATCTCCCTCGCGCTGATGGAACGGAATTTCATCCGCCAATGCACGGCCCAATTCATCTGCAAGTGCGGAAAATTCTCCCAGGTTTTTGCGCGCGTCCGTCCAGACCGCTGGCGCATCTTTGTTGGCAGATAATTGCACCTGCATTTTCGCAATCACGGATAATGTGGTGCGTAATGCGCCCAGATCGCGCGGCGTGCCGCGACCCACCGATAGGCGGCCCAATGCGCGGGGAAAATCCGGACAATTTGCCCAAAGTGCGCGCAGTGATTTGCGCAGTTCAGAATTTCGCAATGCGAATTCCACGCCATCTAGCCGCGTATTAATCGCTGCTGCATCCGTCAGCGGGGCAGAGATACGCTCCGCCAGCATGCGTGCGCCCATCGGCGTGATGGTTTTATCAATGGTTACCAGCAAGCTGCCCGCACGTTCCCCGCGCGAGGTTTCCAATAATTCCAAATTTCGGCGCGTCGAGCCATCCATTTGCAGGCTGTGATTCTTGCTTTCCGGCCGCAGTGGCAGTAACGCGGGAAGCTGATTTTTTTGGGTTAATTGCAGGTAATCGAGCAGTGCACCTGCCGCAATAATTTCTGCTGCAGAAAAATTACCGTAAATTTCAAGACTTGCGATTTTAAAAAACTGGCATAGCCGCGCATTATTATTGGCCAGATTAAATTTGCTAGCGGGTTGCAAGGTAATTTGGCCTGATTTTTCATCGCGCCAGTTTTGCAGGGTTTCATACGCAATTTCTTTATCCTGCACCAGGCATTCTGACGGCGCGCAGCGCGCCAGCCAGGCTGATAAACTGTCATCCGCAAAATTTTCGGTATGAAAATCGCCGGTTGACATATCCACCCATGCTGCGCCCCAATATTGGCCATCACGTGCGAGGCAGGCGAGGTAATTATTCGTACGCGCATTCAACAATGTTTCTTCAGTAATCGTGCCGGGCGTTACCACGCGCACGACATCGCGCTGCACGACAGATTTTGCACCACGCTTTTTCGCTTCCTTGGGATCTTCCATTTGCTCAGCAATGGCTACGCGGTGCCCGCCGCGAATAAGTTTGGCGAGATAATTTTCATAGGCATGGAACGGCACGCCGCACATCGGAATTGGTGCACCTTCATGTTCGCCGCGTGTGGTGAGGGCGATATCCAGCGTCTTGGCTGCTGCAATCGCATCATCAAAAAACAGCTCGTAAAAATCGCCCATGCGGTAGAAGAGCAAACAATCGGAATATTGCGCCTTAATTTCCAAATATTGCGCCATCATGGGCGTCGCTGCCTTTTGCGGCGTGGGCGGCGCATCTTCGTTCAAAAAGAGGGGCAGGGTTGCTGGTTTTGCCATAGTATGAATTGGGTTTAAGGCTTGTCGTAACATAGAACCAGCTTTAAAACAGCCCCTATGAGTAACGAATTGCCAGCCCGCCAGTTTCGGGCGGTTTGGATATCTGACGTGCATTTGGGTGCGCGTGAATGTCAGGCCGCGCGTCTTGCAGAATTTCTGCAACAGGTTGAAACGCCGCAGCTTTATCTGGTGGGGGATATTGTTGATACCTGGAAGCTACGCCGCCGTTGGTATTGGCCGTCCAGCCATAATGCCGTTTTCACACGTATCATGAAAATGGAACAGTTGGGCACGGCCGTGATTTTGATGCCCGGCAATCACGATGAAATGTTACGCGATTATCTGGGCATGAGTTTTGGGAATGTGAAAATTCTGGATGATACGATTCATACCACATTGGATGGCCGCCGCTTTCTTGTCATTCATGGCGATCAGTTTGATGATGTGATCATTCATGCCAAATGGCTCGCATTCATCGGGGAGCGTGCCTATACCATCGCCATTTATGTGAACCAGGCATTTAATTATATCCGTCGCAAAATGGGCTTTGCTTATTGGTCACTGTCGGCCTATCTGAAGCAACGCGTCAAGGCAGCAGCGGTGCGTGATTACCGGGAAAAATTGGTGCGCGCCGCACAAGACAGAAAACTGGACGGTGTGATTTGCGGTCATACGCATTTTGCGGAAATCACGGATATCAATGGCATATTTTACATGAATGATGGAGACTGGGTGGAAAGCTGCACGGCACTGGTCGAGCATCTGGACGGCAGACTGGAAATCATTGATTTTCGTCCCACCAATCAGCTACAGGTAGCGGTATAATGGGCTTTAAAATATGTATTGTGACGGATGCGTGGCATCCCCAGGTCAATGGGGTGGTGCGGACGCTGTCCACGACTATCGCGGAATTGAAAAAGCGTGGACATGACGTGACTGTCATTGGTCCGGATCAATTCAAGACTTATCCGCTGCCAACCTATAAAGAAATTCGCGTTGCATTATTTGTATCGAATGAACTGACAGTAAAGCTTGATGCGCTGGACCCGGATTGCATTCATATTGCGACAGAAGGGCCGTTGGGGCTGGCCGCACGTAATTATTGCGTGCAGCGGCGTTTGCGTTTCACAACTTCTTATCACACACGTTTTCCTGAATATATTGCGGAGCGTTTCCCGGTGCCAGCCGGGGCAATTTATCCCATGGTGCGCTGGTTTCATCAGCCTGCCAGTGCGGTAATGGTGGCAACGCCGAGTATTGAGCGCGAATTGCAGCAAAAAGGTTTTCAGCGCATGGTGCGTTGGTCGCGTGGTGTCGATACAGAATTATTTCATCCGCGCAGCGACCCATTTCTGGATTTGCCGCGGCCAATTATGCTGTATGTGGGCCGCGTTGCGGTTGAAAAAAACATTGAAAAATTTCTGGATATGGATTTGCCGGGGACCAAGGTTGTGGTGGGCGGCGGTCCGCAATTCCAGCAGATTTCAAAAAAATATCCTGATGTTCATTTTGCGGGTCCCAAACACGGTGAAGAATTGGCAAAATATTATGCCGCGGCGGATGTGTTTGTCTTTCCTTCGCTCACCGATACGTTTGGCCTCGTGATTTTGGAGGCCCTGGCATCTGGCGTTCCTGTGGCCGCCTTTCCGGTGCCGGGCCCGCTAGATGTGATTGGTGATGCGCCGGTTGGTTGCTTGAATAATGATTTGAAAATTGCAATTGAAACCGCGCTTAAAATTCCGCGGGATGAATGCCGGGCATTTGCCATGAAATATTCATGGGAAGCTGCCACGGCGCAATTCCTCTCGCATCTCAAACCGGTCAAACAGCTCGCACAAATCACAACGGGGCAGGCTGCATGAGACAGTGGTTCACCCTGATTGGGTATCGTTTCGTCACATGGTCGCTGGCGTTATTATTGCGTCTGCATTTACAACGCCGTGTCTGGGACGGTAAGGAAGACGCCGAACGTGTGCAGGAGCGTTTGGGCAATCCTACCCACATGCGCCCACGCGGCAAGCTGGTTTGGTTTCATGCGGCAAGTGTCGGGGAGTCGATGTCAGCCATGCCGCTACTCGAAGCCATTCTGGCAAAATCGGATTGCCAGGTATTGATGACGACTGGCACGGTCACATCTGCACAATTAATGTCCAAGCGTCTGCCGCCGCGCACATTCCATCAATATATTCCGCTGGATCACCCGATTTGGGTGCGGCGGTTTTTGAATTACTGGAAGCCGGATTTCGCCGTTTTTATTGAAGGTGAGTTGTGGCCAAATCTGCTAAGCGCATTGCGTTCGCGCCGGGTGCCTGCGGTTTTGGTCAATGCATCTTTATCCAATCAATCATCGCGCCGTTGGGCATTTGCGCGCTCGCTCCTCAAAAGAATTTTGAACAGTTTTGAATTGGTTTTAGCGGCGACCAAGGAAGACGAAGTGCGTTTTCAACGCCTGGGCATCACGCATACCGAAGCCGTGGGGCATTTGAAATTTGCCACGCCCCCGCTGGATGTGGATACAGCAGAATTGGCAAAGCTGCGCGCTGCAATCGGCAACCGTCCGGTTTGGTTGGCGGCAAGCACGCATAAGGGCGAGGAAGAAATGGTTGTTGCGCTTCATCAACAGCTTGCACCGCGCCTGCCCGGATTGCTGACGATTATTGCGCCGCGTCATCCTGCGCGTGCCAATGATATTAAGGGATTATGGGCGCGCTATGATTTATCACATGCTCTGCGGTCATCTGGAAAAATGCCAACGGCGGATGATGATATTTACGTCGTGGATACATTGGGGGACATGGGATTGTTTTATAGTCTGGCCCCCGTGACATTTCTGGGTGGATCCATGGTGCCCGTGGGTGGCCATAATATTGTCGAGGCGATGCAATTGCAAAGCGCGCTGGTCGTCGGGCCCCACATGGAATCCCTGCGAGACATCGCACCGCGCATGATTTCGAAGGGTGCGCTTTTGCAAGTGCCAAATGCGGAAGAATTGACGGCAGTCGTGCAGAAATTGCTGACAGATGAAGACCTGCGCAACCAACAGATTGCGGCGGCTACCCATGCATTGATTTCGGAGGCAAAAACTTTGCCCAATATTCTTGCAGCCATGACACCCGCACTGGAGCGCGCCGAAATTTGGAAGCGTCAGCAACTGGCGGCATGACCAGACTCGCAACTCCGGCTTTTTGGCAACAGCAGTTTCATCCGCTTGCGCTGCTGCTCTGGCCGGTTGGAGAAATTTATAAAGCGGTAACGCATGCACGTTTGCGTCATCATGGTCCGCACGCTGGCGTTCCGGCGATTTGCATTGGCAATGTCAACGTGGGCGGCACAGGTAAAACACCGATCGTACAATATGCTGTGCAGGAATTGCAAAAACTAGGGAGAACACCACACATCATTATGTTGGGTTATGGCGGACAGGCGCAGGAAACAACGCGCGTGGACCTGGCTCTACATGATGCCCATGATGTAGGCGATGAAGCTTTATTGCATGCGGGGATTGCGCCGACATGGGTGGGCAAGGATCGCCACCAATCTGCCCAGGCAGCCATTGCGGCAGGCGCGGATATCATTGTGATGGATGACGGGATGCAGTCGCCGTCCATTCAGCCTTCAACGCGTTGGCTGGTGTTGGATGCGGCGCGTGGCATAGGCAATGGTTATGGCATTCCAGCTGGCCCGCTGCGCGAAGATTTGTCGCATGGCCTCAGGCGTGTGGATGCCATCATTCTGGTAGGCGAGGGCGATTTTATGCCGCAGACGGATAAGCCTGTTTTGCGTGTGAAAATCGAAACAGACGAAGTATCCAGGCAGAACCTGAAGGATAAATTAATTTATCCTTCAGGTT
>DPZW01000157.1:2565-3223 GCA_003536545.1 Rhodospirillaceae bacterium | reverse complement strand
AACCTGAAGGATAAATTAATTTATGCTTTTGCCGGCATCGGCCAGCCGGAAAAGCTGGTGTTCAGTCTGCGCGCTGCTGGCCTTGAAGTGGCCGGTGCGCGGGGCTTTCCGGATCATCATCAATATAGCCTCAATGAAATTACTGCCTTGCGCCGCCGTGCCACATCATTGGATGCACAGCTGGTGACAACGCAAAAAGATTATGTCCGTCTGCCCGCAGATTGGCGCGAAGGTATCACGCCGGTGAATGTAAAAATGACATGGGATCAACCCGAAAAATTTCAAAACCTGCTGGAAAGTGCGATGCATGCAAAGCCTTAGTAATATTCTGGTTTTTATCCTGGTGCGCACGATTTTCTTTGTGTTTGAAATGATGCCGCTGCGCATGGCATCGGATGTGGGTGGATTTTTATTAAAAAATATCGGGCCGCTCTTGCCGATTAGCAAAGTAGCGCGTGATAACTTGCAAAAGATTTTGCCAGAGCGTGCGCAGGAACATGGTAAAATTATTCGCGGCATGTGGGAAAATTTTGGCCGTACCTTTGCGGAATATCCGCACCTGAAGGGCATTGCGGCCGGTAAAGCAGGTGCAAAGGTTGAAATTATCGGCCTGGAAAATTTTCATACTTTCCGCGACATGGGGAAGGGCGGATTGGTG
>DPZW01000157.1:2021-2385 GCA_003536545.1 Rhodospirillaceae bacterium | reverse complement strand
GACATGGGGAAGGGCGGATTGGTGATTACAGCCCATTTGGCCAATTGGGAATTCGGAACCTATACGTCAAAGCAGGAAGGGGTGCCGTTGCATGTGGTTTACCGGCCGCCGAATAATAAGTTGGTGGATCGCCTGCTATCATCTGCGCGAGCAGGCGGCGCGGTGAGCAGTATCGCCAAGGGCAGTGACGGCGCAAAAGAAATTATCCGCTGCATTAAAAGTAAAGAATTTATAGCAATGTTGATTGATCAGAAAATGAACAATGGCATTGAACTGGATTTTATGGGCAAGGCAGCGATGACAGCACCTGCGGCAGCGCAGCTGGCAATAAAATATCAGATCCCGATGATTTTTATCTGGCCTG
>DPZW01000157.1:0-1812 GCA_003536545.1 Rhodospirillaceae bacterium | reverse complement strand
GCGCCGTTTATTCCCGCACCGGATACGGACCCGGGGGTATTGATGCAGCAATTGAATGATAAATTAGGCGCATGGGTGCGCAAACATCCCGCGCAATGGTTGTGGGTGCATCGCCGGTGGAAAAATTAACAGTTGGTCTGGATTTTTGATGGGGAGGCTCTTATTTTTGAATCGCTTTCTGGGTTTGGGATTTAAAAAAAGTGAAAGCTGGCCAGCTTTCGGGTTTTGTCTTACGACGCGCGACGCCCAGGCTGCTGTTGATACAACCAAGCGACAATATGAATATAATCCTATTTATAGGTAAAAGTCAAGCCTGAAATGCAACTATTAAACCATTGGCTTTATGTCCCCTGGTTTTGATACATTACTTGAAATCACCAGAGGAAAAAAACTATGTCATTTGATATCAATTTTTGGTCCGTTGAAGGCTTTAAGGCCAGCGCAAAAGGCAGATCACCTGAAGAAATTATTATCGCAGCCGGTGTAAACGGGCATGATATTACTGAAGATTCCCCCATTTCACATCTTGCCACAGAAATCAAAGATATTGAGGTTCTGGATGCATTCATTCAGGCTGTGGGGCCTGATAAGTTTATGGCAATGGTATCTACGCTGGATGCGCAGGCAGCAAGCGGAATGATGACTAAGGCTGCTGATGAAAAGATCCCGGCATTCGATACGTTGCTTGGATTGACTGAAATGCTACAGAGTAAAGTCGGGCTTGTGACAGAGAATTTACCAGATGATGCGGGCTTTCCCGAAGAAATTTCTGCTTGCCTAGTGCAGGCAGGCATTTTCGCAGGACCGCAATCTGCAACGGGCTCAAAGCCGAAAGGCAAGGATGTTCGTGGGGGCGGCGATAGCGGCCCAAAGCTTTCAGCCTAGGCTGCGCACCTTTACATACTCACCCGGTGCATCGCCCTGGATTTTAAGTTTGCCGGCAGCAGGGTCGCGCGCGGGAATCTGTTTGTCAGAAAACTTTGACAACCATTGATGCCAATGCGGCCACCATGAACCTTCGGTGCGCTTGGCACCCGCGAGCCATTTGTCGGGATCAGCAGGCAATTCCGGGTTCGTCATATAATTGTATTTCTCAGCCGCAGGCGGATTGATAACCCCCGCGATATGGCCTGAGCCAGACAGTACGAATTCTTTCGGCCCTGAATAAATCTGCGTGGCGGTATAGGTCGATTTCCACGGCGCGATATGATCTTCGATGGTTGAGAGAAAGAAGGTTGGCGTTTTGATCGTGCGCAGATCCAGCTTCACGCCGTTCATTTGCAGCGCATTGGGTTTGATGAGCAGGTTATTCAGATACATATTGCGCAGGTAATAGCTATGCATCGCCTGTGGCAGGCAAGTTGAATCCGCATTCCAGTACAGCAGGTCAAACGGGAATGGCTCTTTGCCCAACAGGTAATTATTAATCACGAATGACCAGATGAGATCATTCGGGCGTAGATAATTGAAGGTGGTGTGCATCGATTGCGCATCGAGATAGCCACCGTTGTCTGTCATTCTTTCTTCGATTTGTGAAATCTGTTCTTCATCGATAAAGACGCCCAGATCGCCGGCTTCAGAAAAATCGACCAGCGTGACGAAATAGGTTGCAGAAGCAATGCGATGCGCCTGATCTTTGGCCTGGAGCACCGCGAGCGTACAGGCGAGCAGGGTGCCGCCAATGCAATAGCCCACAGCATTCACGGCAGTTTCGCCGGTATGATTTTCGATAGCCTCCAGTGCAGTCAGCACGCCTTCTTTCATGTAATCGCCAAAGTCGCGGTCACGTAAGGCGGCATCGCCATTGCGCCA
>DPZW01000058.1:3748-4013 GCA_003536545.1 Rhodospirillaceae bacterium | reverse complement strand
AATAGACCTGAACTGAATCGCAACGCGATCATTACCGGCCTTGTGCATAATATGCGTCATATCCCGGAACCACACACAGCCTATCAGGGCTTTTTGAAGCTGCGGCCTGGCCATGCCATGATCGTAAAGGGTGGGCGGATTCAAACAATATGGCGGCATTATGATCCGTTGGCTGGGCAAGATGCCCCCACGGATGCCACACAGCTGCGCGCGCTGCTCGAAGACGCCGTTGCCTGCCGCATGGTGGCAGATGTGCCCGTTGCGG
>DPZW01000058.1:3001-3554 GCA_003536545.1 Rhodospirillaceae bacterium | reverse complement strand
TGGTGGCAGATGTGCCCGTTGCGGCCCTGCTATCCGGTGGGGTGGATAGTTCTGCCATTACTGCGCTGATGCAAAAAAATTCTGCTGTGCGCATCAAAACTTATGCCCTCGGATTAAATGCAGAAGATGAAGATTTACGCCGCGCGCGCGTGATGGCCCAACATATCGGCACGGATCACCAGGAATTTTATTTTGACCCTGCGCGGCAATGGCAAATTCTGGGCGACATTTTACAGCATTACGGCGAACCGATTTCCTTGTTACCGCTCGTGCATTCGGCCGAATTATTCCGGCATATTCATGCCGACGGTAGTCGCGTCGTATTGATGGGCCACGGCGCGGATGAATTATTTTATGGCTATACCGGACATTGGCGCACATTGGTGGTCAGCCTCGCACTACAGTATGGCTGTGGGATCGGCAGTATTTTACCGGGCGACCTCGGCGCACTCAGCCGCGCAAAACCGGGCGCACGTAAAGCTGCGTTGTACATCCGTCATGCCGATCATTTAGCCAAAGAAATTTTAACGCAAGATGCCACGGAACAATATCA
>DPZW01000058.1:0-2799 GCA_003536545.1 Rhodospirillaceae bacterium | reverse complement strand
GCAAGATGCCACGGAACAATATCAGGAAACCGCCAGTGCCCAAATCGCGTTCTGGGGTGAATTATTTAAAGGCCACAATTATCTGGATGAGTCTAATTTTGCTGCTCTTATGGTAGAAAACCAGCATTCCATTACCATCGCCGGTGACCTACCGGCAATGATGCACAGTGTTGAAGCGCGTTGTCCATTTCTGGATTACCGTATTATGCAATTCGCCTGGCGCACCCATTGGTGGCAAAAATTGCACCCTGGCAAATACCATCAACAAAAATATATTCTACGCCGCGCCGTGGCGGACCTGATGCCGCAGGATTTGCTCAATGCGCCCAAACGTGGCTTTGGGATGGGAATTGGCATGGTGGAATTGATGACCAATCATTGGCGCAGGCATAGTGAAGAAATTTTGCTGTCCCCGGATGGAAATTTACAAATAGGTATAGATACTCAGAAAATTGAAACTATATGGCAAAAATCCCTGTCCGGCGACAATGCGGCGGCGTCACTGGCTTTTAAATTGCTTGTTCTTAAACGCTGGCTAAGGGAAACCGCTCATGGCTAAACGTTTTTTTGCCGGATTGGGAACAGGCTATATCGTCCTCATAGCGAATGCTGTGATGATGATTATTCTGATGCCATTTTTCCTGAGCCATCTGGGCGAGGAAATGACAGGTATTTATATCATGGTCGCAGGGCTGGCAAATGTCATCAATTACGGGATCGGCTGGCTGGCAGAGACATCGAGTGTGGTTCTCAGCTCGCGTAGTCAGGCAAACAAAAAAAACTATCTTCTCAGACCGATTTACCGCTTTCAGCAACTGTTGTTTGGCACTTATGGCCTGTTTATCTGTGCGATCCTTTTGATTGCCGGATATCTGCTGCCCCATTTCTGGAATGCATCATCACCGGAAAACCTGCGTGACGTGCAAATCAGTCTTTATCTTTTTGGCATTAATTATGTGGTTTATCTGCTGCACAATGGCGATCAGTCTTTTCTGTTCTCGCAACTCCGAATAAATACATCCAATGGTCTGCGCATTCTTTATCAATTGGTGTTTTTTGGATTAACAATCTTATTTCTGCAGCTACATCCGCATCTTTATTCTGTCTTCCTGGCCCAATTGGTGACAACTATTCTTCTCAGCTTTGCCTCTTTGCTTATCCTTAAACAATATCAGCTGAACTGGTGGCAGTGGGCACGGCCACGGCGCATTTTATGGCGCGCAATCCTCATGCGAACGGGTGGCCCGATTGCGGGCTTCGCCGCCCTGTGGGGGATCATGATGTATGCCGATACTGTTCTGGTTGGTTTTTTATTGGGACCAGCTGCGGCCGCGCAATATTTTGCGGGCACAAAAATAGCTGAAACAATTGCCCTTTTAATCATGCGAATTTCCGAAATGGCTCACCCCTATTTTGCGCGCACCCAAAAGAACGCGCAGCACCGCAAGATTCTATACCTTCAGCTTAACAGGTTACTGCTTTTTTTAACCCTCGCTGCGGCTATCGGTTATGCGTATTTCGGTGAAATGGTGATGCATGTCTGGCTGGGGGATAATGCGCCGGAATTGCCGCCGGAATTATTCTGGCTAGCCGGAATTGCGATTATTTTTCGTGTTGCCATCAAATTTGAATATAATGTGGTGATTTCGTTACAGGCGATACAGCAACTTTTAAAAATTCTATTTGCGGAAACCCTTATTCGAATTTCATTATTACTTTTTTGCGTGCACAGCTTTGGCCTCATGGGCGTGCCGCTTTCCCTCGTCCTGGCTTATCTTTTGGGACTTTACTGGATCGTGAAATACAAAACTATTCAAATTGTGGGCATGACAGTTTTTCAAATCTTGTCCGGCCTTTTGGTTCCGGTTTTGATTGCTTTTTTATGTTTTGCCGTCTGGTGGGCCGTTCAGGCGGTCATTTGGCCGCTGGGTTATGATTTAGTAGACTGGAAAACTGCCGTGCTGCCTGCGCTTATGCTGGCCGTTTCCTTTGCGCTGCTGCCACTTGCATTGTGGAAAAAATTTCCTGTTTTTGATTATAAGGAGCTATTTGGCCTGATTGATCGATTGGGGAAGGCAAATTTATCAAAGCAGAAAATTTAATTCCAAAGCTGCATATCGCAGAAAAAAATAATGGTGGATGGGGAAGGATTCGAACCTTCGTACGCTCACGCGGGCGGATTTACAGTCCGCTGCCATTAACCACTCGACCACCCATCCATCAACTTCAGAGTGCCCTAAAAACCCGTTTTGGGTGGAGATGTCAAGCTTTTCAATGCATCTGCCGGGTCCATTTCAGGCGTCAGCGGACTTTGGCCCGTCTTCGGATCATAGGGGCAATAACCGTTATAATAGATAGCCAATGCTGCACGCAGCGCGTCACAACCCCGGCCATTGTGACGGGCAATTAACTCATATGGCCCGGTCCAGGTAACATCGTAGTTAAAGCGGTTAAATTTTTTCGTCGCCAGGGCCTGATAATTTGATTCGGAAAGCTCTGGCTCTGGTTTTAAAATAATACGCACCTTGTCGCCCTTCCAGCTATCCGGGTCCAGAATATCAATCACTCTCATTTCCTGCATATTCCAACCGGGGATACTGAACGAGACCGCTTTACTCACCTGCAGCAGATCAACTTTTTGGGGTCCAATTGTGAAAACGGGCTTCTGTTCATCCACAGATTTAGATCGGTCAAAATAGACCAGGGTTAAATAATTCCGGGCAATATAACGCGTGATATCCATTTCCATGTCATCTGTTTTGGGTACAGATTGATAAACCATCTCCAAATATTGTTTTT
>DPZW01000151.1:5395-7587 GCA_003536545.1 Rhodospirillaceae bacterium | reverse complement strand
CCAGTTGCCGATGATGGTTTCGGTCGCACCCTGCGTTTCGGGCTTCGGCGGCACGGCATACATTTCTGACGTATCGAAGAAGTTGATGCCCTGAGCGATCGCATAATCCATCTGCTCATGGCCTTCTGCCTCGGTGTTCTGCTCGCCCCATGTCATGGTGCCAAGGCAGATCAGGGAAACATGGATTCCGCTGATGCCGAGTTTGCGCTGTTCCATATGAAAATTTTGCTACAGCAATCACGCCCAATCAATGGGTTAAATTGATGTTAACCTTTCCGATTACCCTTGCGAAAACGGCGAACTATCCCGATAATAGAAGGACCAACAAGGAGAGACAAAAATGTCTGATTTTAATCAAGGTTCCGGCGATCCGTTCGTGGGTTCATTCGCGGCCGGGAAAGTGATGGATCACGGCCTCAGGGCACATATGATGCGCGTCTATAACTATATGGCAGGCGCCCTGGGCCTTTCGGGCCTCATTGCCTATCTTGCCTCCAGCTCGCCTGAATTTATGCAAACCATTTACGGCTCACCGCTGCAATGGCTGGTCATGCTGGCACCGCTGGGTTTCATCCTCGCGCTTTCCTTTGGCATTCGCCGCATGTCCTTTGCCACCGCGCAAATGACGTTCTGGGGCTTTGCGGGCGTGATGGGCCTTTCACTCTCATCCATCTTTATGATCTATACGGATGTGTCGATTGTGCGTGCATTTTTGACAACTGCGGCGACTTTTGCTGCGATGTCGCTTTGGGGTTATACGACCAAACGTGATCTGACGCAGATGGGATCCTTCCTGATGATGGGCGTGATCGGTTTGATTATTGCCAGCGTCGTGAACATCTTCCTCAAATCCACGCAACTGGATTTCATCGTCTCAATCATCGGCGTGGGAATCTTTACGCTGCTCACGGCTTATGACACGCAGAAAATCAAACAAATGTATAACGAGGCATGGGGCAGCGAAAGTTTGGGCAAACTCGCCCTGATGGGTGCGCTCTCACTCTACCTCGATTTCATCAACCTGTTTATGTATCTGCTGCGCTTTATGGGCGACCGCAGAGGCTAATCGGTCTTTCGGAATCAAAACGCCCCGCATTGCGGGGCGTTTTTTTATCTGAATATCTTTTTAATTACCGATCAATCTCACCAAACACGACATCCATCGATCCGATGATGGCCACAGTATCGGCCAGCATGTGGCCTTTCGACATAAAGTCTAATGCCTGCAAATGCGCAAAGCCCGGCGCGCGGATATGGCAGCGGTAAGGTTTGTTTGTGCCATCAGCAACCAGGTAAACACCGAATTCGCCCTTGGGCGCTTCAACTACGGTATAAGTTTCGCCGGCGGGCACGTGATAACCTTCGGTGAATAATTTGAAGTGATGGATCATCGCTTCCATCGACGTTTTCATCTCAGCGCGGGGCGGCGGCGAGATTTTATAATCATCGGATTTCACCGGGCCGCTGGGCAGGTTGTGCAAGGCCTGCTTGATAATCTTCACGCTCTCGCGCATTTCTTCCACGCGGCAGACATAGCGCGCATAACAGTCACCGGTTTTGCCCACCGGAATTTGGAAATCAAAATTCTCATAACCATCATACGGCTGCGAACGGCGCAAATCCCATGGCACGCCCGATGCGCGCAGCATCGGCCCTGTGAAACCCCATTTCACGGCGTCGCTGGCAGACACCACGCCGATATCCACGGTGCGTTGTTTGAAAATGCGGTTCTCGGATAATAATGCTTCCAGCTCATCAATGAATTTCGGGAAGCCTTCGTAATAGGCCCAGATATCTTCGGCCAGGCCATCCGGCATATCAAAGGCCACGCCGCCCGGGCGAAAATAATTCGCATGCAAACGTGCGCCGCAAACGCGGTCATAAAACTGCATCTGCTTTTCGCGTTCTTCAAACGCCCAGAGCGAGGGCGTAATTGCACCCACATCCAGCGCGTAGGTAGTCAGGTTTAAAAGATGGTTCAGCGTGCGGCCAATTTCTGCAAATAGCACACGGATATATTGCGCGCGCTTGGGCGGCGTGATGCGCAGTAGTTTTTCCACCGCCAGCGCGAATGCATGTTCCTGGTTCATCGGCGCGACATAATCCAGGCGGTCAAAATACGGGACGGCCTGCAAATAGGTTTTATGTTCAATTAATTTTTCCGTGCCGCGATGCAGCAGGCCGATATGCGG
>DPZW01000151.1:4674-5173 GCA_003536545.1 Rhodospirillaceae bacterium | reverse complement strand
CACGCCATGCGCCGCCGGGTGCTGTGGGCCAAAGTTCATGGTGTAAGGCTTGATTTCATCGCCCCCGTTAGTGGGCAGATCCATTTGTTTGAGCGCGGCGGTCATGGGGTTGAGCATAGGCTGACCAGAAACAAGAAGCAAGATTAAGGCTGCGCGCCGTCCAATAGATTATTGATGATTAAAACCAGTGCGATTGAAATGCTGAGGCCGAATAATATTTTCAGAAAATCCTTGCCCACAATGGGGAAAACATTGCGCAACTGGTACCGCCCGCGCTGCATGGTAGCCATCGCCAGTTCGCGCCCGGACAGCAGCCCGACAAAGACCCAGGTGGTAGACATGGGCAGATTATTCATTTCCTTAAAATACCAAAGGAAAATTGCGTAAACCGCATCAATGATCGTGGCAGATCGCACATAGCTCGAAGAGGTTTTTTCCAGAACCACTTTTTGGATTTCGCCGCCCTGGCGGTAAAAAATATAGCCCAGCCATGCCAGCC
>DPZW01000151.1:0-4509 GCA_003536545.1 Rhodospirillaceae bacterium | reverse complement strand
CTGGCGGTAAAAAATATACCCCAGCCATGCCAGCAGCACCGCACTGGCCAGGAACAATAATTCCGGTGAAAGCTTGCGCGGCAGAAAAACCGCCACATTCGCCATGTCATGCGCCAGCCATGTGTACCATAAAAATCCGGTGGTGCCCCACTGCGCCACGCGCCAGTAACGGCGGTGCTGCTTTTTCATTTTGCCGGAACGCTCATGGATGATGCGGGATAGTCCAAGCCATGTCACATAGGCCACCACCGCCGCCAGCGAATAACCCACCACGCTTTTCAGGATGATGCCTTCCAGCACCGCGCCGGTCGCAAAAGTGGACAGCACCAGAAAGGTCGTTGAAACCGGAATGCCGTAGCGCGTCAGCGCAACCAGAATAAGCGGCGCGGCAGCGTGATACCATTGCACCGTCATAAACGGCAATTTTTCCAACCGGCCATGGGAAATATCACCATCATATAAAAACCAGCTGTGCAGCAATGTGAAGAGCAAGACCGCGCCCGCGGCCAGCCATAACCAGTACCATTTGAACACGCGGCGGTTGGAGGCAATAAACGTGCCCAGCGTTTGTACGGAGTCATTTGCCACCACGGAATAGGCCGCGAGTGAAAACCCGATGATCGCCCAAAGATTAAGATCCGCCAGCACGGCTTATTATCTAGCCAATGATGACATTAAAGCCAAGCCGCTTTGACTGAAAATCACCCCGGGTGCTGGCCGCTGGATGCGCGCCGTGCCGCCCGGTTGCGGATGACCATATTGATGATCTCGACCAGGAAGGAAAAGGCCATGGCGAAATACAGGTAGCCCTTGGGAATTTCCGCGTGGAAACCTTCGCCGATCAATGCCATGCCGATCAGGAGCATATAGCTGAGCGCGAGCACTTTCACGGTCGGATGGCGGCCAATGAAATCGGAAATTTTATTGATCGCCAGCACCATCACCGCCATCGAAATCAGGATTGCCGTCACCATCACCCATAATTGTTCAGCCACGCCAATCGCTGTCATCACACTGTCGAATGAAAAGACAATATCCATGATCGCAATCTGGATAATGACCATCTGCATGCTGGCGAATTTTTTCACGCCGCTGCCGCTGTCATCCTTGTCTTCAATCTTATGGTGAATTTCCAATGTGCCTTTGGCCAGCAGGAACAACCCGCCTGCGATCAGCAGTAATTCGCGCCATGAAAATGCATAGCCGAATAAAAACAAAAACGGCTCGGAAAGCTGCGCCATCACGAATATCAATGACAGCAGCGCGAGGCGCGAAATCAGGGCAAAGATCAGGCCCAGCCGCCGCGCCAGCGGCCGTTTGTCCTCCGGCAGGCGTTCCGTTAAAATCGCGATCAGCACCAGGTTGTCAAAACCCAGTACAACTTCGAGTGCGGTCAGGGTCAGCAGCGCGGCGATAATTTCGGGGGTAAATTCAAACATTCAATGGCCATCCTAGATTGAGATTCATGCGGGAATAATTGCACGCATTTTATTTCTGCGCCATAGGCCATAACCGCCAAAAACCAAATTGGTCGCGGCCAGCGCGGACGGATAAGAGGCAGTGGCGAGCGTGACATTGCTGAGCGCAAAACAGGCCAGACCATGTTTTAATCCCTGCACGACATAAGAGGTGATATTTTCTTCATATGGCCGCGACCATGTTTTACGGAACGTCGGGTAATAGGCGAGGCAATCAATCGTCGTCACGATGACGGCGGCATATCCCGCTTCGTCCGTGAAATACCAGACGACTAATGCTGCTGCGGCTGCGATTAAACTGACCCAATCGCCGTGGGTGAAATTTTTCTCGCCGCGGAAAAAAGCATAAATCGTGATGCCCACCAGCAGCACCAGAGAAATCATGGTTGTCCATGCGCCGGGCCCGGCATGTTCTGCCAATTGCGTGGCCAGTGTAATACTGGTGGTGATCGTCCAGATCACCCAGGTGAAAAAGTGAGGCTTGCTTTCGCCGCGCCACAGGCTGCGAATATAAGTGAAATAGGCAATTGCCAGAAAAACAATTGCCACCATGCCAAAAATTTCATGCATAAATTTTATGCCGCGTCAGGCTTGGTGGCTTTTTCATCGCCGGGCAATTGCACGGAAGTCATGCCTTCCCACGGCGAGAGAAAATCAAAGCGGCGGTAATCCTGCGTCAACTTCACGGGCTCATAGACCACGCGGCGTTGTTCGGGGTCGTAACGTAGCTCCACATTGCCGCTGAGCGGGAAGTCTTTACGCAAAGGATGCCCTTCAAACCCGTAATCGGTGAGAATGCGGCGCAGGTCCGTATTGCCGGCAAAGACCACGCCGTACAAATCATATGTCTCGCGCTCGTACCAGCCTGCGCAGGGATAAATTTCGGTGAGTGATGGCACGGCAATGGTTTCATCCGTCGTTACCATCAGCCGCACCCGCAAATTCCGTTTCATCGACAGCAGGTGATATAAAACCTGAAAACGTTCGGGCGCAGACGGATAATCCGCGCCGCAAATGGTGAGCAGTTGCGTGAATTGGTAATCCGGATTATCGCGCAGCCAAATAATCGCGGGAATAATATGATCCCGTGCGATGTGAACCGATAGCTCCCCTTGTTGAATATCAAAACCCACCACCATTTCAGGATGGGCAATGGCAAGGCCTTCGGCCAGAAGTTTTAAATCATCGCTCATGCCACATCCCGCACAATCACGCGGCGATCACCATTCGCTTCGCGGATAATTTTTTTCTGCAGCAGCATAATGCCGTAAACCAAGGCTTCCGCCGTTGGCGGGCAGCCCGGCACGTAAACATCCACCGGCACAATGCGGTCGCAGCCGCGCACGACGGAATAGGAATAATGATAATAACCGCCGCCATTCGCGCAGGATCCCATGGAAATCACCCAGCGCGGCTCCGGCATTTGGTCATAGACGCGGCGCAGGGCAGGCGCCATTTTATTGGTGAGCGTTCCCGCCACAATCATCACATCACTCTGGCGCGGCGTAGGGCGCGGGATAATCCCGAAACGGTCCAGATCATAACGCGCCATATAGGCATGGATCATTTCAACCGCGCAGCAGGCCAGGCCAAAGGTCATCGGCCACATGCTGCCCGTGCGCGCCCAGGCAACCAGCTTGTCAAACTGCGCCACGACATAACCTTTTTCCTGCAACTCTTCATTCGCGGCTTTGGCAAAAACATGATGGCCGTCCGTCATAGCGGCAGCCGGCACGTTGTGCGTGCCGGTCCAGTTGCTGGCGTTGATGATTAATGGATTGTTCGTTTCATTCATTTGCTATTCCCAATCCAATGCTCCCTTTTTCCACTCGTATAAAAACCCGATGGTCAGGATAACCAGGAAAATCACCATCGATGTGAAACCAAACATTGCCGTTTTGCCCAGCGTAATTGCCCAGGGAAACAGGAATGCAATTTCCAGATCAAAGATGATAAATAAAATAGACACCAGATAAAACCGCACATCAAATTTATTGCGCGCATCGGAAAACGCCTCAAAGCCGCATTCATACGGCGCGTTTTTATTCACATCCGGTTTGGCGGGGGCGAGGAAAGCATTGGCCAGCAACATGCCCACCGTCATCACGGCAGCCACGCCAAAAAACAGCAGGATCGGCAAATATTGGGCGAGCTGGGAGGTGAGCATGCCCCTGATTTACCCCGTTTTTCAGCTTTTGGCTAGAAGCGCAATTATGGCGGCGATGGCGGCACTTCTCCCTTGTGGGATGCTGCTTTGTGATGTCGCCATTGTCTGCAGGCACCGAATACAACCGCGGAAACAGCCAGAAGGCTGATCGCCCAGGTCATGGCAGTTGCCTGTTGCGGATTTTGATCTGCCCAGTCCCGTACCTGAAGTTCTGTCCGATAGGCGGCGGCATCAATACCGGATGTGCTTTCATCAAACCATTTACTCAGACTCTCAAAACCATCTGGTGTGGCCGCACCTGTTTTCATAGCCATCCGCTCCTGGCGCAGATTTTCATTGAAGTCCCAATGCCAGTCTTCTATGGCCATTTTATTGGCTGTGTTGACCCCCTCCCAATCTGTGGCGACCCCGGCATACAATATCATTCCGGTCGCCATAACTGGCCAGATCGCACAACCTGGCCCGGATGTTTGCACATCTGCTGCCGGTGTTTTTGTTTCCTGGGGTAGAGAATGAGATTCTTGGTATTGATATATTTGTGCCATCGCATGGGTGCAGCGGCCTAAAATATAATCACCGGATCTTTCCGGCAAACTATTCATCAAATCGGCAATGGGGCGGGATAAAAGCGCGTATGTTTCACGGTCACCTATCATCGCGGCGGCCTGTTGTACAAGGCTGGTAGCCCAGAGAGGAAAATCATTTTCGCCAATCCCTACTGCCAGTGCAGCCGCAATATCATTCTCACCCGTCAGCGCGCGCATTTGTGTTAGCAGAGACTCATAACCTTTTTTGTCCTGTACTCTGCCAGCTGCATCAATTTCCATGACCAGGCACCAGGTTTTATCTGACTGTCCCGAACCA
>DPZW01000160.1:3545-6308 GCA_003536545.1 Rhodospirillaceae bacterium | reverse complement strand
ATGAAGGTTCGCAGTTGATTGCATTCCTGCTGGGGGCAAAACCGGGCGAGGCTGTGGTGGATTTTTGTGCGGGGGCAGGCGGAAAAACACTGGCGATTGCCGCGCAGATGAATAACAAAGGCCGCGTGGTGGCCTGCGATATTTCCGACAAACGTTTATCCAACGCGCGCACACGTTTCACGCGCGCAGGTTTGAATAATATTCAAACGCGGGTGCTGTCATCTGAAAATGACAAATGGGTAAAGCGCAGCGCGGGCACGTTCGACCGCGTGTTGGTGGATGCGCCGTGCAGCGGCACCGGTGTCTGGCGGCGCAACCCCGATGCACGCTGGAAAAACCTCGGCCCCACATTGGATGAATTACTGACTTTACAGGGAAGTATTCTGCGCAGTGCAGCACGGCTGGTAAAACCTGGCGGCACATTGGTTTACGCTACATGTTCACTGCTACCGGATGAAAACCAGATGCAGGTGGAGAAATTCCTGGCCGCGCATCCGGATTTCACATTGGTGCCAATCGCTGAAGCCTGGCAAACCGCCATGGCCGTGCCGCTGGCCCCATCCATTACAGGTGAAATGATGGCCCTCACCCCCGGCCGGCATGAAACCGATGGCTTTTTTGCCGCCGTCATGATCCGCAAATAATTTTTCAAAAATTTATTTGACAAGGGGGCAGGCTTTGACCTATTGTACTATCATGCTAATACGATATATCACCCCCATCCACCCGCCGCGTCATGCGGCCTGCGCCGTATAGACATCCCTAACGGCCGAAACGGCCATTTTCCAATTTACCCCCCTCCTCATTTCTCCAAGGATTTATCATGTCTGCCCTTTATTTTGGCACGGGCGTTGCTTCGCCCAAATATGGCCCATCGTGCGGTCTGCCGTTTGAATTTTTAGATTTCTTTTGTGATGCTTTTAAGCTGGCCCGGGAAAACGGCTGCGACCGCGTCATTCAGGAATTGACAGATTGTTATGAAATCCCTGCCCCGCCCCTGCCTGCTGCAGAATGGGCACAGGTTAATTTGCAAAAAAAATTAATCGGACAACTCGCCCAATCCCTGGGTGTGAGTGATCGCTTTCAGCTTATCTGCGCCAGTGAATTTCGCAATGACCCTGAATATCTGGCATGTCTTGCTGAAACACGCGAAAATGCAGCAGCAAAATCTATCACTGTCCCGTCTGATTATGTTTTATTGCAAAGCGCAGGTGTAGATTACTTTCGCCGCTGTTACGGCGTGACAGCAAAAATGGGATGGCTGCTGGACCCCGAAAATCCAACCGACGGCAGATGGGATGAGTTCTATTTTAATTCCCGCTATCAGGAAATTTCCGGCGATAATGAATTTCCGTTTTTATATGTAAAAGCCGCGATGGATCCCACCGGATCGCGTTGTTCTCCCTATTTGATGCGGCCCAATGATCTGGACATGGGCCGCGTGGGGATTGCTGCAGATTATGACATTGGACAAATCCCCGAATTTGTAAGCGGGAATAAGGGAGCCAGAAAATATCTGTCTGCTATTGAGACTAGTGTATCGAAATTGGAAGCCTTGCACGATGAAGGTATTTTTGATTGTGACCTGCCATGGGATCGCAGCTATGCGGTTGAAAATAAAGTTGGGATAATTATCCAAGAATTATTTGGCGCAGCAAGATCACCTGATATTGGCATGAAAGCAGCCAATAAGAATACGCCGCCCATTGCGGCAATGGCGGTGCTGTCATGACCGATGGTATCATCATTGCCGGCCCTGGCGGGAACTACACGGCGTTTGTATTTGACAACGCTGTGTCATCACAACAGATGCGCAAAAAAATTGATAATGATTTGCGACGAAAATATCCCATTGTTGAGCAAACCTGTTTTGTCAGTAAAGAAAATGACATCTGGCGCGGCGAAATGGCAGGCGGTGAATTTTGCGGCGCGGCGGCACTGGGCCTTGCATTTCTAATTTCCAAGCAGGAAAAATCTGATGAAGCCTTCTTCAGTTTCTCTGGCTGTAATGATTTTCTGTCAGCAAAAATTAGGGATAGCCAGGTTACTGCAGAATTCTTTAAACTTAGCAAGGGTGTGGTGCAAAAACTCCGTGAAAATCTTTATGTGGTTGAGTTACCTGGCATCACGCATTTCGTAACATTTGATAACGTGCCATTGCCCCAGCCAAAATTGCGGCAATTGATTATGCAATATCAGATACAGGACAGGGCTGCCGTTGGCTTGATGATCGTCAAATCTGAAGCCAAAAATCCAACGATTGACCCATGGGTCTGGGTACGGGATATAGATAGCCTGATCAATGAAACTGCCTGCATCAGCGGCGCAGTAGCAACGGCATCAGTTATCAGTGACATGACAAAAAGCGTAACCATTCAGCAGCCTTGCGGTGCTATGACGGAAATTAATTTTATTGAAACCAGCCGTGACATTGCCGTGAGTGTGGCAAGCCCGATGAATATTTTACATCTGGAAATTGCGGCGGCGGCATAATGGAAATTCGTATTGCTACAGTCAGGGATTTGATGAAAGTTAATGTAGCAGATAATGGCGAAGCTATGGTTAATCTGGTGCAGCTAAATCGATCTAATTTGATTTTAAAATATGAAAAGCAGGATATGTTGCCCTATTGCGGTGAACAAATGTGGGTGCGCGAAGAGGTTGCCAACCGATTGGCGCAAGTTGTAGATAATCTGGCTGAACGTGACCTGGGGTTGCAGGTGACATATGCTTATCGTCATCCGGAAATTCAGGAGCTTTATT
>DPZW01000160.1:0-3356 GCA_003536545.1 Rhodospirillaceae bacterium | reverse complement strand
TATTTTAATCGTCGCCGTGCTGAAATTGCACGCGATAATGCGCTTGATGACAACGCATTGACTGAACACACACATATGTTCTGTGCCTATCCACCTGTGGCCGGCCATCCTACAGGCGGGGCGGTAGATGTGAAGCTATTGGATAAAGCTGGACAGCCGTTGGATTTCGGCACAGAAATTTCTGATTTTACCAAAGCTGATTTAATCCCTACGTTTTGCGAAGGCTTAACGCGCACGCAAAGAGAAAATCGTGGGCTGCTGCTAGATATTATGTGCCAGGCAGGTTTTGCGCCATTCCTGGGTGAATGGTGGCATTTCAGTTACGGCGACCGGGAATGGTCCTGGTGGAATCGACAGAAGACCGCGCTTTATCAACCTCTGGATTTCAGGCCGCTGCAGCCATAAAAAATCCCCGTAATTTCCGGGGATTTTTTATTTTTTCGAAGCACAATTAAACCGCTTCTTTTTCTTTATCCTTGCCTTCTTTGGCGTTTTTCAGCGCGGGCTTTTTCTTTTCTTTTTCACCGGCCTCGCCGTGGACAATCAGCGGATCAGCTTTTTTATTCACTGCATCTGCCGTAATCACAATCTCGCGCGCAGTTTCATCACCCGGCACTTCGTACATCGTATTCAACAATAGATTTTCCATGATGGAGCGCAGACCGCGTGCGCCGGTTTTGCGTTCAATGGCCTGGCGCGCAATCGCGTGCAAAGCTTCGTCTTCCACTTTCAGCTTCACGCCGTCCATTTCAAACAAGGTTGAGTATTGTTTGACAATCGCGTTTTTCGGCTGCGTGAGAATATTGATGAGTGCGGCTTCATCCAGATCATCCAGCGTCGCCACCAAGGGCACGCGTCCGATGAATTCCGGGATCATACCGAATTTCAACAAATCTTCTGTTTCCAGATCCTGCAAAATTGCGCCAACACCGCGTTCATCCGGCCCCTTCACTTCCGCACCGAAACCGATAGAGGTTCCTTTGCGGCGCATGCCAATGACTTTATCAATGCCCGCAAACGCACCGCCGCAGATGAAAAGAATATGCGTGGTGTCGACTTGCAGGAATTCCTGCTGCGGATGTTTGCGGCCACCCTGTGGCGGTACCGATGCAACCGTACCTTCCATCAATTTCAGGAGTGCCTGCTGCACGCCTTCGCCCGATACGTCGCGCGTGATGGATGGGTTGTCTGATTTGCGTGAGACTTTATCAATCTCGTCGATGTAAACGATCCCGCGTTGTGCTTTTTCAACGTTATAATCAGACGCCTGTAACAGTTTCAGGATGATGTTTTCAACGTCTTCACCGACGTAACCAGCTTCGGTCAGCGTGGTGGCATCGGCCATGGTAAACGGCACATCCAGAATGCGCGCGAGTGTTTGTGCGAGCAGAGTTTTACCCGAACCGGTTGGGCCGACGAGAAGGATGTTAGATTTCTGTAATTCAACGCCGTGGCCTTCGCTGGTATGCTGCAGGCGTTTGTAATGGTTATGCACCGCAACAGATAAAACGCGTTTCGCGCGTTCCTGGCCGATGACATAATCATCCAACACCGCTTTAATTTCTTTAGGTGTCGGCAGGCCACCATCACCCTTGGCACTGGTGAGCTGTTGTTTGCCTTCTTCGCGGATAATGTCCGTGCAAAGATCGACACATTCATCACAGATGAAAACGGTTGGGCCGGCGATGAGTTTCCGGACCTCGTGCTGGGACTTTCCGCAGAAAGAGCAGTAGAGGGTGTTTTGGCCTTTGTCGTCGTTACGTTTCATGTCGAATCCTATTTCTTAGGACATTAGAAGAACTTAGGGCGTCCGGGAACCCTTATGGGCCTCTGAACTCCGGCCTTTCAGGCCGTATATCATCTTATTCCCCTAGATGTTGCTAGAAGATGACAATTGGGGGCCTGAGCACGATTTCTCAATAACTTATAGTGCAGTGCAACATAAATAGAGGTTAGGGAATAGACGGTAGAAAGTAGATATACGGTTCTATCTTCTATTTTCCACCATCTGCCTTCATAATATAGCCATGTGGAACGATGACGACATGCCGAAAAATGCAGCGGCCAAGCCCAAAAACCTGGACCCGATGTCGGTGGATGAGCTGAGGGATTATATCCTGGCCCTGCGAGCAGAAATTGAGCGGGCCGAGGGCGAGATTGCCAAAAAAGAGGCCTCCAAGGCCGCAGCAGCGGCGTTTTTTCGCTAGGTCCTACTGCGCCACCTGATCCCCGCGGGTTTTGACCAGCGAGAAAATAATCCCCGAGGCCAAGATCGCAACGGTAATGCCAAGCGACAAGGCAGGATCCATTTTGCCGACCAGCTGGTTCCAGAAAATCTTGCCGCCGATAAAGATCAGTACCGCTGACAGCGCGTATTTCAGATACACAAACCGGTGCATCAACGCCGCCAGCGCGAAATACAGCGCACGCAGGCCCAGGATGGCAAAGATATTACTAGTGTAGACGATATAGGGATCTGTGGTAATCGCGAAAATCGCGGGCACGGAATCCACGGCGAACACCACATCCACAAATTCCACCATGACCAGCGCAAGGAACAGCGGCGTGGCGAAGTTTGCCAGCTTGCCTGTCTTGGGATCCATTTGCCGGACAAAAAATTTCTGGCCGTGCAGCTCGTCTGTCACGCGCATGCGTTTCCGCAGGAAGCTGATCAATTTATTATTACCAATATCAGGATCATGCCCGCTGGCTTTCAACATTTTAATCCCCGTCAAAATCAGGAAGCCGCCAAAGACATATAAAATCCAGCTGAACTCGCTGACCAGCGTCGCACCCAAACCGATCATGATACCGCGCAGCACGATCACGCCCAAAATCCCCCAGAACAGCACACGGTGCTGATATTTCTGGGGAATCGCAAAATAGGTGAAGATCAGCGAAATGACAAAAATATTATCAAGTGCCAGTGTTTTCTCAACAAAGAATCCCGTTAGGTAATGCATCCCTGAAGTGGATCCCATTTCCCACCATATCCAGGCACCGAACATCAATGCGATGATGATGTAGCCCAGGCTCATCCACAGGCTTTCCTTCGCGCCGATAATATGATTGTCCTTGTGCAACACCCCCAGATCAATCACCAGTAGCGCGATCACGATCCCGATAAAAACGAACCAGACCCAGGCTTCCTTACCCAGGAAATCCGAGGTTAAAAACTCCAGCATCCAGTCCATGTTTTATCCTTTATTGGGTTTGTGTATTTCGCGATCACATTAAAAATCAAACAAATCCATCAGGCGTGAGGCTTTGCTTTTTTGCTTATAACTTTGCTTATAACCCGACGGCGCATAACCGCCGCCGTGATAGTGCCGCCTGTCATCGTCATCATCATCGCG
>DPZW01000123.1 GCA_003536545.1 Rhodospirillaceae bacterium | reverse complement strand
ATGATTGATATCTGTGATTTCGCCGTGGGTTTGTCGCGGCAACTCTATGGCCTGACGATTGCCAGCGAACGTCCCAATCACGTAATGCAGGAAAATTATTTGCCGTTGGGCGTGGTTGGCGTGATTTCGGCTTTTAATTTCCCGGTTGCGGTTTGGGCATGGAATGCCGCGCTTGCATGGGTTTGCGGTGACAGTGTGATCTGGAAACCATCTGAAAAAACGCCACTGACCGCATTGGCCTGTCAGGCATTATTTGAAAAAGCCTGTAAGGAATTTGGTGAAGTGCCGCAGGGATTGTCATCTGTAATGCTTGGCCGCCGCGATCTGGGCGAAATATTGGTGAGGGACAAACGTGTGCCGTTGATTTCCGCCACAGGATCCACGCGCATGGGTTATGCGGTGGGGGAAATGCTGGCCGCGCGCATGGGGCGCGGATTATTGGAATTGGGCGGGAATAACGCGATGATCATCACGCCTTCGGCGGATATGGAATTGGCTATTCCAGCAATCTTGTTTGGTGCAGTCGGCACAGCCGGACAGCGTTGTACCTCCACGCGCCGCGTGATTGTGCATCGTTCGATGCATGACAGTCTGTATGAAAAATTGAAAAACGCCTATGCGCAATTGGGTGCGAAGATTGGCTCACCTCTGGAAAAAACCACGCTGATTGGTCCGCTGATTGACAAAGCTTCTTTTGATGAGATGCAGAAAGCATTGGCGGCGATCAAGCCTGCCGCGCAGGATATTTTTGGTGGCATGCGTGCATTGGCAGATCGTTATCCTGATGGTTATTATGTGCAACCAGCCGTCGTGAAGCTGGACAAGCAATATGAGCAGGTCATGCATGAAACATTCGCACCGATTTTATATGTGATGCCCTATGATACCCTCGAAGACGCAATGCGGATTCATAATGCAGTGCCGCAGGGCTTGAGTTCGGCAATTTTTACAACGGATGTGCGCGAGGCGGAATATTTCAAACGCAATTCAGATTGCGGAATCGCAAATGTGAATATCGGTACATCAGGTGCGGAGATTGGCGGCGCGTTTGGCGGCGAAAAGGAAACCGGCGGCGGCCGCGAGAGCGGTTCGGATGCCTGGAAGATTTACATGCGCCGGCAGACCAGTACGACTTATTACGGCCACGAAAAACCCGCGCTGGCGCAGGGCATTAAATTCGGTGACTAAACCTGAATTGATCGAGGAAACCGCGCGGCACTATCAACTGGCCAATGAAGCTTTTAGTAAAGATGATTGGGAAATTGCCCGGCAACACTATGAAGCTGCACTGAATCTGGTGCCTAATTTTGCCGAGGCATTGCATAACCTGGGCGATCTTTTGCTTTTGATGGGAAAGATCTCTGCTGCAATGGATTGTTATGAACGCGCACTGGCCAGTAAGCCGCAATCTCATAAAACCCGATATAGTCTGGCCACTGCGCAACTGATGTGCGGAAATTTTGCTGAGGGATGGAAAAATTATGAAGCGCGATGGGCAAATAAAAATTTGCCACATCCGGGAACAGTGCGTGAAGCAGCATTGTGGGACGGCAGTCCGGTACAAGGAAAATTATTGTTATGGGGCGAGCAAGGCATAGGTGATGAAGTCATGTTTGCGGGGTTTTTACCAGAAATCATTGCTCGCGGCGTTGATATTGTCTTGAAATGCGCCAATCCGCGTTTGATACCATTGTTTAAACGTTCTTTTCCGCAAGTTGAAGTGGTGCATGAACTGGGCATGGAGAAATTTGCAGCGCACCGACCCATGGGCGATTTGCCTATGTTGCTGCATCCTGATTTGTCATCATACAGCGCGCCCAAATATTATTTGAAAGCGGTTACGCCGCAAAAGGATGCTGGCAAAAAACGCATTGGCATTTCATGGCATAGCAATAGCACGGCCACGGGACGTTACCGTTCAATTTCGCTCACGCAGTTGAATCCGTTATTTGCATTATCCGGTATTGAATGGCTTAATCTGCAATACGGGGATGTGGCAGAATTAGAAAATCAGGCTGCAGCTGCAAATGCGCCACTGGTCTTTGATGCAGATGTTAATCCCTTGGCGGATCTGGATCATTTCGCTGCGCAAGTTGCATCACTGGATGGCGTCATCACCATTGATAATGCCACTGCGCATATCGCCGGTGCGTTGGGTATTCCTACCTATGTGTTATTGCCTCATACACCTGACTGGCGGTGGTTTTTGAATCGTAAGGATACGCCGTGGTATCCGTCCATGAAGTTATTCCGGCAATCACAATTGCATGATTGGGATAGCGCAATTCGCGCGCTGCAACAGGAAATGACCAGCGGTGACTAAAACCGTTGCGGTCATTGGTGGCGGCCCCGCAGGGTTAATGGCTGCTGAAATTCTGGCGCAGGCAGGACAGACCGTGACGGTTTATGAACAAAAACCATCGCTGGGCCGGAAGTTTTTAATGGCAGGCAGAGGCGGATTGAATCTCACACATAGTGAAGAGTTTGAAAAATTCCTGCCGCGTTACGGTGCGGCTGAAAAATTTATGACGCCGCTGATAGAAAGTTTCACGCCCCAGATGCTGCGCGCCTGGGCGGATGATTTGGGACAGGAAACATTCATCGGGACGTCCGGCCGCGTTTTTCCAAAAATGTTTAAGGCCTCACCGCTATTACGCGCATGGCTATTGCGGCTGGAAAAGCTGGGGGTGCAATTCAAACTCAATCACCATTGGCTGGGTTGGCGCGAAAATAATCTAATTTTTAAATATGAAAATAAAGAAGTTGCCGTGGCGGCAGACGCGGTTTTGCTCGCACTCGGCGGCGCATCCTGGCCGCGCTTGGGATCAGATGGCGCGTGGACCGAAATTTTGCAAAATAAAAAAATTGAAATCATGCCGTTGCGCCCTGCCAATTGTGGTTTCCAGATCAATTGGTCTGATATTTTTAAAAATAAATATGCGGGACAGCCTGTGAAATCTGTTGCGCTGCTATTTAATGGCATACGCGTGCCGGGGGAGATCATGATTACCCAGGGCGGGATCGAAGGTGGCCCAGTTTATGCATTGTCCACCGCTTTACGTGATGCGATCGCGCAATATGGCAGCGCGGAATTAGCCGTAGATTTACGGCCGGATATGACGGAGGAACAACTGACCAAAGCCCTGCAAAGACCGCGCGCTGCGCTGTCTTTTACCAATTATCTGCGCAAAGCCATTTCGCTTTCGTCGCCTGCCATTGGCTTATTATTAGAACAACCCAACCGCGCCGAGCTTGGGCGTTATTCACCACCTCAGCTCGCGGCCCTGTTAAAATCTGTGCCGCTGACATTAACCGGGACATCCCATATCGAGCGCGCGATTTCCACAGCGGGCGGCATTGCGCTTTCGGAACTGGATAATGGTTTAATGTTGAAAAAACTGCCGGGTGTTTTTGCGGCGGGGGAAATGTTGGATTGGGAAGCCCCCACCGGCGGCTACCTGTTGCAGGGCTGTTTTGCAACCGGTGCGGCCGCCGCGCATGGCATCATCAATTTTCTAAATTAGCTGACCGCCGCAATCCACTGCCGCAGATTATAATAAGATGTCACGCGCGTGAGCTTGTTATCCGCGGCTTCAAAAAATACGGCTGCCGGAATTTCATATTTTTGTCCGTTGGCAGGCGGCAGTCCGTTATCGGTCTGAATATATTCGCCGCGCACAATAAATTCTGCTGCGCCGCGATTGCCGTTGGTCATGATTACCAAATCCACAATCTGTTCGCGGTAGCATGCATCCATATGTGTTTTGAATTTGCGGAAGGCTTCACGGCCAATCTCGCGCCCACCTTCATTCAGGTCATGCACGACATCGTCAGACAAAGTTGCCAGCTGCCCTTCAAGGTCATGGCGGTTAAAGGCATCAAAATAAGAATGGATAAGGTTTTCTATGGCCATGAATATTTTCTAGATGAAATAGAATATTTTTTCAATTGTCCTGGGATCCCGGAAAATAAAAAAAGGCCCGGAAAAACCGGGCCTTTTCGCATAATGCGTGAATATAATTACGCAGCAGCTTTTTTCAATTTAGACAATGCGCGAACTTTAACGCGAACGCTTGCAGGCTTCGCTGCAGCTTTCATCATTTCGCCAGTTGCCGGGTTACGGATCAACGTGCCTTCTTTACGCGCAGGTACTTTGCGCAGAGTAACTTTGAGCAGGCCTGGCAAAGTGAATTCGCCTGAACCTTTAGGGTGAACTGAACCCAACATAACGCTGGCCAGAGTTTCGAACATGCCAGTTGCAGTTTTACGAGAAACTTCATTCTGTTCAGCGATCATGCTGATGATTGCTGACTTAGTCAGAGTTTCTTTTACCGGGCGAACAGCAGCTTCGGTTTTTGGAGCAGGTTTCTTTTTAGCCATAATGATTCCTATGGGGTATGAAGTTGAATTGGTATTTTGATACAGCAAAAGCAGGCTTTTCCCGTAGTCACTTCTTATGGATTAAGCGTTTCAGGCCGGATTTACAAGAGGTTTATGCAAATTTTGCATTTTGCGTTTTTGCGTGAATCATCGCAGCAGGTCAGACTGAATCGTCCGGCAGATGCATGCATCATCACCGCACATGCCCCATCGATGATGCGCGGAATAGGTTTGCGGCATTATGACACCTTGCATCACGCGGCGTGATAGTGCGCGCGCATGCCGGATCGCTATGATGAATGTCAATAAAATCAGTAGCTTGGAGGCGTATATTTCGCCTGAAAACACAGCATTTTACGGCTTTTTCGCCTCAGGCAGGATAGGTGATGGAAATGATCTCAATCACCTCATTGCCTGCCGGTGCGCGGACTGTCACCTCATCCCCTACGCGGGATTTCATCATGGCGCGGGCGATGGGGGAGAGAAAATTAATTTTGCCATTGCCCAGATCGGCCTCATCCAGCCCGACAATTTGTACGGTCTGCACCTCACCGCTGCCCCGCGCATAGGCCACAATGGCCCCGAAAAACACCTGGTCCAGATGCTTTTGCTGCGCCGGATCCACCACCACCGCACTTTCTATGCGCTTGCGCAAATACCGCACGCGCCGGTCAATTTCACGCAAACGTTTCTTGCCGTAAATATAATCACCGTTTTCACTGCGGTCGCCATTGCCCGCCGCCCATGTCACGACCTGCACCACCTCTGGCCGCTCTTCGTAAAATAATTTTTGATGTTCAGCGCGCAGGGCGGCAAGGCCTGCGGGGGTCATATAATTCTTTTGCCCCGCGGGCAGCGTATCCGCATCATCATCGCCACCGTCATCAGCGGTGTTATCCGTTTCTTTGGTGAAGGCTTTGGACATGAATTTAATTAGGACAATTTATACCAAAAGAATAAGGGGAGTATTGTTCATCATTAATGATTACAGGGCTGCGATAAACACCCGCGCCTCTTTTTGTCGTTGTATCAACCTGAAGAGAAATTCTGCCAAGGTAAGCGCAGCCTTCTACAAGTTTTGTTTCTAGTTTGCAGGCTACTGAGCCTTTATTATATGATGGTTGCTCTGGTTTTGTATAAGTACATTTAAGACTCTCGGGATCATTTTTGAAAAGAGAAAAAATTTGTTCAAGTTCATTCGCAAGCTGAGCTTTATGAATTTCTTCCCTCCGCATGTCGGATAATTTTTCTGCATGTCTGTGGATGTATTCCGGTGTAAACACATCATTCTTTCCTAACCTATGCTGATCAAGCGAAGAAATAATATCATTCATAGCTTCGCGCTCTTGGCCGGTAATGACGAGATCATGTCTCTCAAGTAGGGTTGAAATATAACTTGGAAATAATTTCTCAATTTCAGATGGTTTAAGGTCTTCTGCCATGGCTGCAGAACTACTAACAAAAATCAGATAAACAATTAAGATGAGCTTTTTCATTCTTGGCCCTTCCCCGGAAAAGGATGGCGGACAGGATGAGATTCGAACTCACGATAGAGTCACCCCTATACACACTTTCCAGGCGTGCGCCTTCAACCGCTCGGCCACCTGTCCTTGGGGGTCACTAACCAGAAATCCGCCGCCGGAATCAAGGGGAAAATTTAGCAGGGTAGCGGGGGATAGGCTTTTGACCCCCGTTATATAGAATGTAGGTATTATCAAGCCTCATAAACCAAAATGGAGAAAGATATGAAAAAGACCTTATCCCTGGCTGCTGTTGCCCTTGGCCTCGTGCTGGTCAGCGCGAATGCCATGGCCGAAGATGCCACCAAACCCGCAGCTGGCGCACCCGATAAAATGCATCACGGCGAAAAGCATAAAGACAAAAAATATGATCGTTTCGCCAAGGCCGATAAAAACGGTGACGGCTTTTTGACCCAGGATGAAATGCTGGCCGCGCAAAAGGCAAAAACCGAAAAAATGTTCACCAAACTGGACAGCAATAAAGACGGCAAATTGTCCAAGGCCGAAATGGAAGCCGGTAAAAAAGACATGCGCGAGAAAATGAAATCCCGCATGGAAGAAAGAAAATCAGATAAAGCCGAGGCTCCTGCCGCCGATAAAGCAGCGGAGTAGCCAGGCGGTTTGATTGGTTGTAGTGTGATGGCATGGATATAACCAGCCAACAGGCCCATATGCTGCTGGCAGCGAAAGGTGACGAGCGCGCCTTCCGTCTGCTGGCGCAGGCTTTGTCCCAGCGCATGATGAACCTGGCATTTCGCCTGCTCAACTATCGCCGCGATCTGGCTGAGGACGCGGTGCAGGATGCGCTGATTAAATTATGGCGGACCGCGCCGAAGTGGCAGCCGCTTGCGCCGGTGCATAGTTATGCGGCGCGTCTGGTTTATACCTCGGCGATGGATATTCACCGCCGCGCGCGCCCAATGGAAGAAGTGCCCGAAGATATGGCGGCTTTGGATAACATTGAGGAAATTGTCGGTATCCGCCAGGAGAACCAGATTTTGTTGGATGCCGTTGCAACTTTGCCGGAGCGGCAGCGCGAAGCGGTCTTGTTGCATTACATGGGCGAGCAAAGTCACGCGCAGACCGCGCAAAAAATGGGCACGAGCGAGAAAGCCGTGGAAAGATTATTGGCACGGGCGCGCACCAATTTACGCGATGTTTTAGAGCCAGCCGAAGGAGGGGCGCGATCATGAAAACAGATAAAAACTGGCCGCAATTATCCGCGGCGCGCATCGATGATATGATTGAAACCGCCATTGCATTCCCGCAGGAGCGGCCGCAGATGCTGGTCTGGTTTTCGCGGCCTGCGATGGCGATTGCCGCCAGTGTGGTCTTACTGATTGCCGTGGCAGCCGCCTGGCAGGTGCCGAATTATAACCCATCCCCGCAGGTACAAAATGCATCAGTCTCTGATGACATCGGCCTGACGGATTACATGATGTATGATCTGCTTGAGGATCTGACCTAGGACCTTTTTTCTGCGGCGCGGCGTGCCAGTTCATCCACGCGTTCGTTTTCCGGATGACCGCTGTGGCCGCGTACCCAATGCCAGTTGATTTCATGTGATATCGCGGCATTGCATAAAGCTTCCCATAATTCCCTATTCGCCACCGGTTTGCGGTCTGCGGTTTTCCAGCCGCGCGCTTTCCATTGCTGCACCCATTCCGTCATGCCGCGCCGTACATATTCACTGTCGGTGTAAAGATCCACGCGGCAGGGGGCTTTGAGCAACGTCAGGGCTTCAACGGCTGCCTGCAATTCCATGCGGTTATTGGTGGTGGCTTCGGCGTGGCCGGAAATTTCTTTTTCAGTGCCTTCATAGCGCAACAATGCTGCCCAGCCGCCGGGGCCAGGATTCCCCATGCATGCGCCATCGGTAAATATCTCAACCTGTTTCATGCTGCGGCCCCGCCTCTTATTTGCCGCACGCGCTGTCGCGCTTCGCTGTGGGGGCCAGGATTCCCCATGCATGCGCCATCGGTAAATATCTCAACCTGTTTCATGCTGCGGCCCCGCCTTTTATTTGCCGCACGCGCTGTCGCGCTTCGCTGTGGGGGCCAGAATTCCGCATGCATGCGCCATCGGTAAATATCTCAACATGTTTCATTATTTAAAATTATTGGCGAATTGATGCTGGGTCACGCTTTGGTAAAGATCATGATATTCCTTCGCCACAGGCGCGCGTTCTTCGGCAGGCACACGGCCAGTTGCCAGCATATGTTTCAATATCGGTGGAATTAAATGTTCACTCATGATGCTTTCACGGAATGTCTGCATGGCTGCACGTTTTGCGCCCAGATCAATTTCACCGCGTTCAATTTTCCATAATAAATCTTTATAACCCTGCAGATCGCCCGGTGCGACCAGCATCACGGCATCTTTGGCATCATAGGTAGGATAAAAATTGCCGGTGGAATTTAAAACCGGCAGGCCGGCCTTGGCGTAATCAATAAAACGCACGCGGTGAGCCTGATAATTTTCCGCGCTGTCGCGGCTGACGTTAAGGCCAATATCCGCTCCGTAATTCCAGGCTGGCAGGCAACCTGAAGCTTCGCGCCAGTTGGTGAAAACCACCAATTGGCGTGACTGGATTAAATCCTGATTGGTTTTGAGATAATTTTCCCAGAACGGAATAATCTCGGCCTGAATGGTGTTGCTCTCCTGCATAATGCCCATTTGCAGGAATTTGATACGCCGCGCGCCCTCGCGCACCACTTCGGCAAAGGCGGTGGCAAAAACATCTGCATCTGTCCAGCTCCATGGCCCGCCGCTATTGATAATGACAATTTCATCATCGGTAACCTGCATGCGTCGCCGCACCGATGCGCGATCAAAATTCTGCGCCTCATTCTCGGCAACTTTACGGCAGAAATTATTGGGTGCCGACAAAATTCGGTCGCGCCACTGCCAGCGCGCCACAAAATTCAATAAATAATAGGCCAAATCTTCCATGCGCCTGTTTTGCGTCAGGATAAAATCCACGTCCTTGGCAACGCCCACACGCACCCATTCCACAAAATCTGTGCGGAAGGTTTCTTTTTCCAGCCAGAAATGTGCGCTGATGACATAAACGCCCATGGCATTCGGCTTTTGGTGCCGCGCCGAGGTAATTCCCAATGTGTTATTTACGCCAAAAACCATTGTGGGTTGAAAAGCAGGGTCATTAAAAGAAGCAGATTCGCCCAGTTGTACGACGGGATACATTTGCAGAATCTGCTGGCATTCATCGCTGTCAGTTGATCGGAAATAAATCTGCCAGCCCAAACGCTGCGCTTCATGGGCGATCAAAAATAAATGCGTGAAGTGGGAATAGGTCGTATAGGGTGCGATATCCTGTTCCAGAAACACGCCACCCTTCATGTCGTGCAGGAAAAGCAAGGTGGGTGTTGGAGAAGTATCAGTCAGGGGGGTTCCAATCGCTAGAAGCCGCAGATTATGCAAACTCGCCCGCATTGTCTAGCTGTGGGCACTCCGCTATAGAAAGATGATGCAGAATGCACCGAAAACACTTTGGCAAATCGCCTACCCACAGCAGGTCGGCACGCATGAGCATATGGGCGGGCCCAAAGCTTTTATCGAAGCGATGACCGCCTATTGTCGCCGACAGGGTGATGTGGTTTTGCATTTCCCCTGGGCGCGCGTACCGGATACACAAAAAGCGATTACACTCAACTTTCATACCTATGGTTATCGCCCGCTGGAATATCATTACAAAGAATCTTACCTGGATGGCTGGGTGCAGATGGACACGCTGGGTTATAGTGGTTGGCATTCCAGCAATTTTTTTAAGGGTGAATTAAACCGATATTTAATGCCGTTCATGGAGGCACGCCGTGCGCGTATGCCAGATAAAATTGCGAAATATATTGCCAGCAAAAAAAGCAAATATGTGCAGGCCGATGCGGATGTGAATATTGAGGGAAATTATTTAGTTTTCTCATTGTAACGCCCACAGGAC
>DPZW01000084.1 GCA_003536545.1 Rhodospirillaceae bacterium | reverse complement strand
ATGCTGCGCAAAGGCTGCGCCGGCAGCGGCAGCGCGAGATAATACACGCCGTAGGCAAAATGATTTTCCTTTGGGAAAAGCCGCTTGTGCATGACTTTTGCGGTAAAAATCTGCGCCGCTGCTACCATGACGGCGAAATGCCCATCTGCTGGGCCAGCGCGACCGCACTGCCCAGACCATCTTCATGAAATCCATAGCGTTGCCACGCACCGCAGAACCACAGGCGGTCTGTGCCCTGAATGCGCGGAATTTCATTCTGGTGATGAATAGCAGCGGCATCAAAGACCGGATGTTCAAACCAGTAATCATCATGCAGCAGTTCGGCCGCTGGCTCACGCGCAGGATTGAGTGTGACAATCATCGGCTGCGTGGTTTCCAGCGGCTGCAGATTATTCATCCAATAGCTGAGCGAGACATTATTTCGATTGTCTACCCGCCCGTCTGATAAATAAACCCAGCTCGCCCAGGCATTTTTCCGCTGCGGCATAAAGCTGATATCGCTATGCAACACGGCGCGGTTGGCTTGATAACGGCACGCGGAAAGGATTTTGTATTCATCAGCAGTAGGCGATTCTATCATCGCCAATGCCTGATCGGAATGGCAGGCAAAAATGACCTCGTCAAATGTCTCGGCTGTGTTTTCCGTGCCGTGGATCACATGCACATGATTGTCCGTGCGCTGCACGCGCTGCACCGGGCTACGCAACCGGATGCGATCCTGAAACGATGCGGTTAGCCGCGTCACATATTCGCGGCTGCCGCCGCGCACTGTGTACCATTGCGGCTGATCATTGATGCTCAGCAACCCATGATTGTCAAAAAAACGGATCAATGTGCTGGCGGGAAATTTCATCATCTCCCGCGTGGGCGTGCTCCAGATTGCGCCGCCCATAGCCAGTAGAAAATATTGCCTGAACCATTCACCCATGCGCAGGTCGTGCAGGCAATCCGCCATCGTATAATTCGCACTATGGTGCATATAACCGCCCGCACGCGCATGAAAATGAAATACATCCCGCATCATCCGCCAGAATGCGGGACGCAGCAGATTACGCTTTTGTGCGAAAATATTATGTAAGTTTTGCGTGCCGTATTCCAACCAGCCATTGCCGATACTGGCACCAAAAGACATATCGCTTTTCGTAACCGGCACATCCAGATGCCGGAACAGCCGCGTGAGCAGCGGATAATTACGTTCATTAAAGACAATAAATCCGGTATCCACGGGCACATTGCCTTCGGGCGTCGGCACAATCACCGTGCGGCTATGCCCGCCGATGTAATCATTCTTTTCAAATACCGTGATGTCATGATGCGGCGTTAAAAGATGCGCCGCGCCCATTCCGGAAATGCCGCTGCCGATAATCGCGATTTTTTTGCGCTTGCTGTTCATGATGCTGACCTTTGCGCCAGCCTAGGCCAGCCGGCATTAATCCAGGATTACCAAATTCTGACAGATTGGTAAGGTCAGAAAGTAATTTTTACGCACAGGCCGGGATTTGCATCCTCCAGCATAATTTGTGCGCCATGGTATTCGGCGATTGCCTTGGCAAGGCTAAGTCCCAGGCCGCTGCCCGGCGTATGGCGGCTGCTGTCACCGCGATAAAAATGCCGGAATACTTTTTCCTTTTCATGATCGGGGATCCCGGGGCCGCCATCACTGATCCGAAAAATAATCCGGTCATTACTTTGCGCAAGCTGCAGCGTGATACTGCTGCCGGGCGGTGAAAATTTAATGGCATTATCAAACAGATTGGCCAGCAGCTGGAACAGCAGATCGCTATCGCCCGTTACAACGGCAGAATCCATTATATCGGACGACAAATGAATTTGTTTTTCCTGTGCCAGCGGTTCATATAATTCAGTCACATCATGCAGAATATGCGCAAGATCCACGTGCGACCGGAATTGTTCCCGGCTGGCACGCTGCAGATTGGCAATGCGCAAAATCGCCTGGAAAATTGATAAAATCCGGTCCGCATCCGCCAGGATCGCATCAATTTTTTCATCCGATGCCTTCCCGCCCTTCAGCGTCTCGATCTCGCCGCGCAATCCTGCCAGCGGCGTGCGCAGATCATGTGCGATGCTGTTGCTAACCTCGCGTGCGCTGTGCATCAGAATTTCAATTCTCTCCAGAAAGCCATTCAGCACACGTGAAAGATTGCTGAGATCATCCCATTCACTGTCTATGCCGATGCGCCGTGATAAATCCCCCGTGTCCACAATCTGCTGCGCGGTTGCGGCAATCCGGTTGATGCGGCTGACCACAAAATAACTGATACCAAAGCTGACCAGAATAACGCCCAGCATCAAAAACATAATCAGCACACTGAAATATTGCAGCCGGTGATAACTGGCGATCAAATCATCAATGTTGCGTGCGACAATGATGCGCGAACCATCAACAAAGGTGTGGATTTTTGCCGCAAAGGTTTCCTGGCCGGAATCTGCCTGCCAGTCAAAACGCAAAACACCCTCTGTCAGTTTTTTTAATGCCGTAGGCACAGGATCAATGGTGCCGGCAAGCCATGCGCCGCGCTCATTCTCATAACGGAATTTTACGGTTTTATCGTGTGCCTCGCGGCGTGTAATATAGGCAGTTATCGCCGCCGGCGTATGGCTTTCCAGATTGGCCAGCGTGCGAATTTCAATATCAATTGCCGCTTCTGTTTCACGCAGAAAATCCTGCCTGCCGAAATCCACCAGAAAATAGCCCAGGATACAGGCCGCCGCTGTCAGCAGCAGCGTGAACAGCAACGCCATTTTAAAGCTGGAGCTGTCCGTATATCGCCTAATGGCTGTCTTCGATAATATATCCTGCACCGCGCACCGTTTTAATAAGTTTGTTGTCTGTATCGCCCAGCTTTTTGCGCAGGCGGCTGATATGCACGTCAATCACGCTGGTTTGCGGATCAAAATGATAATCCCATACACCTTCCAGCAGCATCGTGCGCGTGACCAATTGCCCTTTGAATTTCAGCAAATATTCCAGCAGGCGAAATTCACGTTGCTGCAATTCAATCACCTTGCCGCTGCGCCGCACCTTTCTAGCCAGCAGATCCATTTCCAGATCCGCTGCCTGCAGAATATTTGTCTGCGCTGCCACAGGCGATGCACGCTTGCCCAATGCTTCCACCCGCGCCAGCAATTCAATAAATGCAAAAGGTTTGACCAGATAATCATCGCCGCCGGTGCGGATGCCTTTCACCCGGTCGTCCACATCGCCCAGCGCGCTCAGGATCAAAATGCCCGTCATATTGCCGCTGCCGCGCAGCGTGCGAATAATCGCCAGCCCATCCAGACCGGGCAACATGCGATCAATCACCAGCGCATCATATTTTTCCTGCATGGCAAGATGCAGGCCAGTCTCGCCATCCGCGGCCGTATCCACCGCATGCCCGGCTTCTTTCAGACCCCGTTCCACATAGGTGCGAATTTTGGCATCATCTTCGATAATCAGGAATTTCATGTGCGCGCCGCCATTACCGCCGCAACCTAGAGCAATCTGCGCGGCGCGCAAAGGTCATATGCACATGCTGCGGGAATGGCTGGGGATGTAGTCTGCGCATAAAAATTCTTGACTCTTCGCTAAAAATATAGGAATATTAGCCTAATTGGCACCCAAATTCTATCTGGGTGCTTTTTTTGTCTTAACGGCGGATTTGTCATGCAATTTACAATCAATCATCTTCTTCCAATCAGAATCTGGGAAAATCTAGGTGATGTCCTGCTACTTGGAGAAGGGAATTTAAGCTTTGCTAATAGTCTTCTGCGCCAGTCTGCTTTCGAAATCACTAACCTTATCGCGACGACTTTTGACGGGAAAAGGAGGCTAACGGAAGAGGCACGGAAAAATGCCGATAAAGTAAATAAAATGGGTGGCTTGGTTTTGTATGATGTAGATGCCACACAATTAAAGAATACATTTACACGTTCGTATCAATTCGACACGATTATTTTTCAGTTTCCAAATGTAGGCAGTAGGCAAGCTAAATATGGGCGCAACCCTAATCATATTATGATCCGAAAATTTCTGCAAAGTGCTAAAGAATCTCTAAAGCTTAATGGAAGCGTTCTGATCACAGCTGTTGATAGCCCGCATTATGATGGCGTTTTTCAATTTGAAGAAGCGGCTGAATATGCTGGTTATCAGGAGCCAGAATCTTTTCCCTTTGACCCCGAAATGTTTCCAGATTACAATCACGTCAATACAAATGATCAAGTAAGTGCTTTAGATGATCACGAGGCTTTTCTGACATGGGAATTCCAGCCACAGCCATGATTTTGCCAGGATTAGAAAATTCGCTGGAAATAGATATTTCAGGATTAAAGTATATTCCTGATTATATTTCTGCTGAGCAACATGATGCTCTAATAACGCAAATTGATGCTCAGCTCTGGAATAACGAATTAAAACGGCGTGTTCAGCATTATGGTTATCGTTATGATTACAAAGCGCGTATGGTGCATGATACTTCCTATTTAGGGCCTTTGCCCGATTGGTTAGCAAGTTTCGCACGGCGACTATATGCCGATGGCATTTTTCCCAATTTTCCGGATCAAGTTATCGTCAATGAATACGAACCCGGTCAGGGCATTTCTGCGCATATTGATTGCACGCCCTGCTTTGGCGATACAATTGCCTCACTTAGTCTGGGTTCAAGTTGCGTCATGCAATTGACTCATCCCGCATCCAGCCAGCGCGAAGATATTTCTTTGTACCCCCGAAGCTTGATTATTCTTTCTGGTAATGCACGCTACCAATGGACTCATGCCATTCCAGCCCGAAAATCTGATACGATTAACGGCATCAAGCACCCTCGTACGCGACGTGTGTCGTTGACATTTCGGATGATGGTCAAGAGTTAAACGGGCGGAGAATAGTTAGCGGAAGACTACACGCTAGAATGGCTGGGGTACTAGGATTCGAACCTAGGATGGCGATACCAAAAACCGCTGCCTTACCGCTTGGCGACACCCCAAAACCGGGAAGCCGCGTCTTTAAGGGGCTCCGCGCCGTGATGCAACAGCAACGCTGAGACCTCGTTGCGCCCGAGGCGCGGGGCGTTTATAAGGCGCGTCCTTCGGAGTATAGCTCAGCCTGGTAGAGCACCACGTTCGGGACGTGGGGGTCGTAAGTTCGAATCTTGCTACTCCGACCATCTTTCCATGCTCCCGATGCGGCAGGGTCGCAGGGTAGATGATCTGATCCATGACAACTGTCGCTGTCGTCACCCCTGTCTATGAAGATCGGGACAGTTTCGACCGGCTTTGCCAAAAGCTATCGGACGTTTCGCGCGCCGCTGCCTTGCGGTTTTACGTCATCGCAGTGGACGACGGGTCCTTGGCCGCGCCCCCTGAAGCGGCATCCATCTCGCGAGCGGGCCTCGAAGGGGAGGTGCTGCGCCTCGCGCGCAATGTCGGCCACCAGATGGCGATATCGATCGGGCTGGCGCAGGCCTCGAACATGCCGGGCCTGTCGGCATGCGTCATCATGGACAGCGACGGAGAAGACACCCCCGAGAGCATTCCAGGCCTGCTGGCGGCGCTAAGCGCCGGATCAGTGGATGTGGCGGTTGCCGAGCGGGCGAAGCGGTCCGAGACGTTTGCCTTCAAGTTCTTCTACCAAGTGTACAAGCGCCTTTTCAAGTTCGCGACCGGCCAGGTGCTTCGCTTCGGAAACTTCATGGCTCTGACGCCGAGATCTCTCTCGCGCATGTCCGGGATGCAGGAGACGTCGGTCCATGTGGCCGCTGCGGTCGTAAAAGCGAAACTTCGTCGCGCCGACGTTTCGACGGACCGGGGGCGGCGTTACGCGGGCGAATCGAAGATGAACTTCCCCAGCTTGGTGCTGCATGGGATGCGTGCGGTTATGGTTTTCTCCGACCTCGTTCTCACGCGCATGGCGCTCGCGCTTGTGGCGATGGCGGCGTCGGTTGTTGTGGTTGTGGCGGTTGCCGTCAGCATGCGGTTCATGGGGATGACGACCCCGGGCTGGGTGACCACGGTTACCGGTTTCGCACTCTCGCTGTTTCTGCAAACCGGCCTTTTCGCGATGATTACACTCATCGTTTCCAGTCTGGGGCGCGTCGACACGCCGCCCCAGGTTCGCGCCCGCGCGCTCGAGTACATTGCTGAGATTGAAACGGTTGGGCCCGCGGCTACTTCGTAGCGGCGGGCGGTATGATCGCATAGTGAATGTCCACGCCGCGTCCCATGGGACCGGCTTCTGGCGCGTAAAAAGTCCAAACGCGCACGGGACGGGCGCCGATGAAATCGCGCAGCGCCTCCGGCTGATCCCCGCTCCACACCGCCATCGCGCCGTACTGCTCCACTTCCTGGCGGGTCACCCAGGGAGACGTGGCGTAGTCGCCATTAATGAGAACGGACGGCGGATTGGCGCCGTTCATACTGACGAGGCCTGCCGTCCAGATATCGCCGGCGACGACTTCCAGAGGGGCTCCGTTGGTTTCCGCGCGCCACGTTCCGCTCATCTGGGTTGATACCTCGGCCTGCGGCCAGTTGCCCCGAAGGGGTTTGCCGGTGAACGCAGCTCCATAACGCATGTGCGCGAAGTACAGGCCAGAGGTGAGCACGACGAGCACGCCAGCGCTCAGCGCCACGCGGCGCAACCGATCTGCGCTGAATTTGTCGTGCATCAGCGCAACGACAAGCAAGCCGACGAGCGACAGCATTGGCGCGCCCCAGGATGCGCGCAAACTGGCTCCGCTGACGAGGGCCCCGAGCGCCATGAGTACGGTTGGTCCAAGACCTAGAAGCAAAAGGAAGTTGCGGGCGCGCGCAGTGGTCGGCGGTGCTGTCTGGGTATGGGCGGCGCCAAAATAACCCGCGATCCCAAGGACGATCAGCATTGGGGCGCAATCGATCGCGAGGGTCGCCAGAAACTCAAGCGAAGCGTGCCATTCGCCCGAACTTGCCCTTCGTGCGGCGTAGCCGAAAGGAGCGAAGTCGTTATCGATCAGCCAGATCGCTTGCGGCGCCGCCACCGCGGCGAACGCCGCCAGCGCGATCCACGGGCCAGGCGTCACCC
>DPZW01000176.1:1886-2520 GCA_003536545.1 Rhodospirillaceae bacterium | reverse complement strand
GTTTGCAGCCACTCAGTATCTCCGGAATTTTCTGTTTTAAAAAATCTATGATCTTCTAACAAAAACTGGGCCGTTTTACCAAGAAAAAAATGCCATCAATAGTTGCATCTTCGTACTCAAGAAAGGAAGCTGTTAGCCGGCCTTCACCCACATACGGATGGCGATAAGCACCAAGAAAATTGCGAATGCACGGCTTAACCAGATATTTGATAACGTAATCGCCAGCTTCGCGCCCGCGAATGCGCCCAGCATTAGCCCCAATGCAATGAGCAGCGCGATCATGATATGCGAGGCCGGCAAAATCCCGGCGCGCCAATAGGCGTAAACGCCTAATGCGCCGACAGGCAACAACAGGGCTGCCAGCGATGTCGCTGCTGCCTGCTGCGTTGAATAACCCATAAAAAATGCCAGCATCGGCACAATCACCACACCGCCGCCAATCCCGAACAGGCCAGAGGCAACCCCAGCTGCCAGGCCGATCAATACCGCCAAAATCATGTGGATATCCATAAACTGTCATCGTGCAGCTGGCTGGAAATGTCAATTCGCATAGGCGGATAAAGCTTGCATCGACATAATAGTCATGGCAAAAGGCGCAATCCTAAGATTAGGGGCTGTAGCTCAGTTGGTAGAG
>DPZW01000176.1:0-1764 GCA_003536545.1 Rhodospirillaceae bacterium | reverse complement strand
GGGGGCTGTAGCTCAGTTGCCCCAGCTTTTGCGAAGCAAAAGCGTGAAGATGGGCGAGGAATTGCGGGGGGCTGTAGCTCAGTTGGTAGAGCGGTTGCATGGCATGCAACAGGTCGTCGGTTCGAGACCGATCAGCTCCACCACCCATAATAGAACATACATTCTAATATAATTGAATAATTGTTCTATTATTTTTCTGTGCCGCCTTGGTGCCCTACAACAAACCCTACCTGCCCTGAATGAAAAAATGTCCAGCTTGCAAGTAATTTCGAGAAATAATTTGCTTTTGTTTCCCCGTTTATCGTATTTTGGCCGTCAGAGATTAAACCTTAAAAATATTTGGAGTTATTATGTTTGCTCAACTTGTGTCCCGCATCAAAAACAATCCCCGCTTCCTTGGCCTTCTGGCCTTCACGGCCATTGCAGGATCAGCATTCGCGGGAACGGAAGCTCCGGAAAACAACAATACGACACCCAACACCGCAAATGTTTCAGGTTCTGCATTGCCTGCAAACTACAGCAATGTGATGAGCCTTAAAATCACTGCGGGCCCAGATAAAGGGAAGGTTATTTTTTGGGACTGCGACCAGCCAGATGCAATTAATATGCTTAGCAAAAAATACGGTAATGATTTCGTAGATATCAGCGGCAGCCGACCTTTTAGACAAGGTATGAAAATTGAGAACCCCGGCGCGGCAACCAAACCTGCTGTTCGAGTGGCTTCTACTGCACCAGCACCTACCATTGAAGTGCAAAGAGAGGTTGCGCCAGCAAATCCATCTCTTACCGAAAAGCCGCCCGTAGTTAATGTTAAGATAGAAACTGGCGCGGTTGCCGATCCGGTTATTAGCACTGCAGGCGAAGGCGCAGCACAAACAACACAAACAGAAACGGCAGCAGTTGCAGCCGCCAGCACGAATGAAGCTGTTACGCCGCCAGCTGGCGCGACAACAGAATCAACATCAGCGGCAGATCCATTGCCTATCAAATTGGATTTTAACCCGCGCACATCATATTTTTCAGACCTGCGTGCTTTTTCTTTCAATGAGCCTTCCACATCTTCCAATCCGCAGGGCGGGCCTGTGCTGCCACAGGAAAAAAGAAATAATTTTGCACCCATCAGCGGCAGTATTTTCCTGGCCGGCTGGGCACAAAGTCAAAACGGTGCGGTAGCAGGTAGATATAATACGCCAAACGGCTTGTTGCGTGGCGGTGAGATTATTTGGGGCGCAAATTTATCCTCAGGCAACTGGAGCATGAATACCTCTTGGTATGTGCACGATTATAACCGTGAACTTTACCGCTTCAGACTGACCAATGACTGGGGCGATGGTGCCATTACAGTCATGAAAAAGGGTATCAATGATGAAGCCGGCGTGGGCGGCGTGGATAGCAATACCGTTGATCTGGGCGGCTATAAATATGCCACGCAATCACCGGAACAATCCGGGCGCGGCGGCCTGGAACCACGCACCATGAACATGAACGGCATTCAATACCGTCACGGCACATGGAACGACAATTACAAACTCACAATTTATCAGGACAACCGTCCCGACGTCAGCGGCACGTTCTTTAATGCCTCTGTCACTCGCCCGTTTTTGAACGCAGGCGGCAGTGGTCATTGGTCTGCCATGTACAATAGCCAGAAACAGGGACTGGACGCCTATGTCAATTACCGGGCGGCAAACGGATTGCGCTATAGCGGCGAAGTTTATTTCAGCCCTGATAATCACTTTGCCTGGGCCCAGGTTGAGAAGCCAC
>DPZW01000057.1 GCA_003536545.1 Rhodospirillaceae bacterium | reverse complement strand
GCGGGAAGTTATACCGCAGATGCAGGCGCGGCGGGTAAGCATAAAGCCACCGCCTATATCCTCAAACGCGATAATACATTTTTATCGCAAACACTCTTATCTTATCCATCAGCAACGGCTGTTACCAGTTACTTGCCAGAGCGTTTGCACACTGATGTGGGCGGCCCTGCCAATACGGAATTGCCGGAATCTTTTGTGCTGACATTGGAGGGCAGTGATTACGAATTCGCCCCCGGTTTGCGTACCACGCTAGCCTATCGCTATTTGAAATCCGGTGAAAATAAAGCCACAGGCTTTACGGCCAAGGATACCAGCGGCATTGCCGCTACGGCGTTTTACACCTGGCAGATTACTGATAAATTGAAATGGGAGCCAATGGTTGAGCTAGTACAACTCAGTGATGTGGATTTAGGTTACAATGATAACAACGGCAACCGCGCTTATACAGACCGAAACTACTGGAGCGCGGCAAGCTTTCTTTACTACGGTGGCTGGATCTGGTCTGCGGCCTATACGGATCGCAGTGATCACAATCTTGGACCCGGCGTGGTATCGGATGATGTTTCGCTCCTTACATCATCCATCAGTTATTATTGGGACAATGGCTGGGGTGTTGGCGCGGGCTGGCAACGTTCGCATAATTCGTCACTGCTTGACCCCGCATTCCGCGTGATGGACACCGATACATTCGGCGTTTCGGTGATGTATTATCTGCCGTTCTAGGAAATCAACGACAGAAACTCGGCCTCTGAAATCACTTTCACGCCCAGCTCTGTTGCTTTCTTTAATTTGCTGCCGGCATCCTCGCCAGCTACCACGTAATCTGTTTTCGCAGAAACACTGCTGGCCACCTTTGCGCCGGCACGTTCCGCCATGGCCTTGGCAGCATCGCGCGATAATGTGGGTAATGTGCCGGTAAATACCATGGTTTTGCCGGAAATCTTGCTATGCACGGTTTCGTTTATGTCATTCTGGATCTGAATTTCCTTTGCAAGCACCACCAGGACTTTCTGATTATGCTTTTCATGAAAGAATGCCAGCAGATCTTCGGCCATGCTCGCACCAATGCCGTCCAGATTTGTCAGCTCTGCCAGCGCATCATCCGACTGCGTTAATTGATATAAATAATCCCAGCTGCCAAATGTCCGCGCGAGCAGTTTCGCCGTCGTCTCACCGATCTGCGGAATCCCCAGCGCATAAATAAACCGTGCAAGCGGCATCTGCCGCGCCTTGTTAATCGCCGCGAATAAATTGCTGACCGATTTTTCTTTCCAGCCTTCACGTTGCAATAATTCACTTTCGTATTTTTCGAGCTGGAAAATATCTGCGGGTGTTTTTACCCAGCCGAGTTCAAAAAACTCTGCCAGTGTCTTCTCACCCAGACCCGCAATATCCGCTGCGCCGCGCGAAACAAAATGAATGAGATGTTCGAGTGCCTGCGCCGGACACGCCAAACCATTCGTGCAACGCCGCACGGCCTCGCCATCCGGCCGCATCGCCTCTGCACCGCAAACCGGGCAATGATCCGGGAAAATAAATTCCGGCCGCTTGCTATGCTCACCGTCATCTTTAAACGCCAGAATTTGTGGAATCACATCACCCGCACGTTGCAGCCAGACCATATCGCCCACACGCACATCCTTGCGGCGAATTTCATCTTCGTTGTGCAATGTCGCACGCGCGACCATCACGCCGCCCACGTTGATTGGTTCCAGCTCCGCCACCGGCGTCAATGCACCCGTACGGCCCACCTGAATGGTGATGGCATTAAGCCGCGTGAGTGCCTGCTCCGCCGGGAATTTATGCGCAATTGCCCAGCGCGGCGCACGCGCAACGAAACCTAATTGTTCCTGCAACTTCAATTCATTCACCTTGTAAACAACGCCATCAATATCAAAGGGCAGATCCGCGCGTTGTGCCAAAATTTTCTGATAATACTTCAGCATCTCTTCTGCACTGGCACATAATTCCACCGGCGCGTTCAACGTGAAACCAAAAGACTGAATGGCCGCACGCGCTTCCCACAGCGTTTTCGCCAGCGGCGCAGAAACTTCGCCCCAGTTATAGCCGACAAAACGCAAGGGCCGCGACGCGGTGATACTGGGATCCAGTTGCCGCATGGAACCCGCCGCCGCATTACGTGGATTGGCAAATTGTTGCCGCCCTGCCGCCTCCTGCGCCGCGTTTAATTTCAAAAAGTCTTCGCGGTGCATGAAAATCTCGCCGCGAATTTCCAAAATCTTTGGTGGTTTGCCTTTCAGGATTTGCGGAATGTCTTTAATCGTCCGCGCATTCGCCGTGACATCTTCCCCCACCGCACCGTCGCCGCGCGTGAGGGCATGTACCAATTCAGCGTTTTCATACCGCAGTGAAAGCGAAAGCCCATCCAGCTTTGGCTCCGCCACCACAGGAATTTCTGCATCCGCAGGCAGATTCAAAAATCGCCGCATGCGCTGGATGAAATCCAGCACATCTTCATCATCAAAAGCATTGCCAAGCGAAAGCATCGGCACCGCATGCGCCACTTTACGAAAACCGGATGCGGGCGCCGCGCCCACACTCTCGGAAACTGCAGCCACCGCATATTGCGGATAATCTTTGACCAGTTTGTCATAGCGCTTGCGCAGCAGATCATATTCCGCATCCGAAATCTCCGGCGCATCCTTGCCATGATAAAGTGCATCATGCCGCACGATTTCGGCAGCTAATTCTTCAACGGTTTTTTTAATCTGTTTTGTCATCCCGCAAGCAGCTTATCCGCGACCGCGCGGGCTTCGTTGGAAATTTCTGCGCCGGAAATCATGCGCGCAATTTCCTCACGCCGTTCCTTACCAGCCAGCACGACAACGCTGGTTTCCGTTTGTTTTGCTTTTTGTGATTTGCTGACCTGCAAATGATGCGCGCCGCGCGCGGCCACCTGCGCCGCGTGCGTGATCACAATCACCTGCGCATCTTTGCTGAGTTTTTCCAGTCGTTCGCCCACGGCCTCGGCCACCGCGCCGCCGATGCCGGTATCGACCTCATCAAACACCAGGACGGGAATATTTTCAATTTTTGCCAGCACGACCTTGATTGCCAGCAAAAGCCGCGCCATTTCGCCGCCCGATGCGGTTTTATGCAGCGGCGCGTGCGGCTGGCCGGGGTTCGTCGCCACCATGAAACGGATCTGGTCGATGCCGTTTGCACTCCACGCACTCTCCGACACGGCGTCCAATGCAATTTTGAAATTTGCTTTTTCCAGCTTCAACGGCGCGAGTTCCTTGTGAATGGCTCTTGCAAGCTTCTCGCCCGCCGCATTGCGCGAAATGGATAGTTTTTCTGCCGCCGCCACATATTGCTCCCGCGCTGCGTGGGTCTCTTTTTCCAGCCGCACCATGAAATCGCCCTGGTCTTCTATCAGCAATAATGCTTGCGTAAATTCTTTGCGTTTTTCCGGCAGTTCATCCGCCGTGCAATGATGTTTGCGCGCCAGTGCGCGTAGTGCAAATAACCGTGCTTCTGATTGTTCCAATGACTGATCATCGTTATTCAACTGCCGCGCAACATTTTCAGTTTCCTGCTGCGCGTGCGCGATAGCATCATATAATGTGTTCAGTGTTGCTGATAACGGTGCCAAAGCGTCACCCGCCTTATCCATTAATTTATCCACCTGGCGGCGGATGTCAGAAACGGAGTTTTCAACTGACTGCAATCTATCATCAGACGCGCGTAATACTTCAAATAATTTTTCCTGCTGCTGCAGGAATTGCCTGCGCGCCGCGAGCTTTTGTTCCTCGCCTACTTCAGGCGACAAATCATCCAATTCCTGCACGGATGCTCGCAAAAATGCTTCATCTGCCTGTGCCTTGGCCGCCACCGCGCGCAGATTTTCCAGGGCCAGGATTTTTTCCTGCCTGTCGTCATATGCGTCGCGCGCGGCCGCCAGCAATTTTTCATGCCCGGCAAAACGGTCCAGCAATTCACGGTGCGTGGCGGGATCCATCAGGCCGTGATTATCAAACTGGCCATGCACATCCACCAGTAGCGGCGAAATTTCCTTGAGCAACGTCACGCCAACCGGCTGATCATTTACGAATGCTTTTGATTTTCCATCCGCATTCACCACGCGACGAATGATTAATTCGTCCTTTGCATCAATTCCGTTTTCACCCAGTGCGGCAAAAGCTGGATGATCCGGCGGCAAATCAAAACTCGCCGTCACGCTGGCCTGCTTCGCGCCTGAGCGCACCAGCCGCGCATCCGAACGCGCGCCCAGCACCAATGACAATGCATCCAGAATGATAGATTTGCCTGCGCCGGTTTCGCCCGTGAGCACCGTCAGGCCGGATTCCAATTCAAGATCAAGCGATGTGATTAAAACCACATCGCGAATGGATAAATGCGTGAGCATCGCAGCTCCTTAAAAAACTTTTTTTACCTGGCGTTTCAACCAGCCGTCTTCGTCGCCTGCTGGTGCCGCACCATCCTTGACCAGCAACGCATAGGCTGCCTTGTACCATTCATTATTCGGATAATTATAGCCCAGCACAGCCGCCGTGCGCTTTGCCTCTTCCTGCAGGCCAAGCGCGAGATAACTTTCTGTCATGCGCAATAATGCTTCAGGTGCCTGGCCTGTAGTTTGATAATTATCCACGACAAATTTATAGCGGTTAATCGCAGCCTGATAAATTTTGCGCTTTTCATAATAGCGGCCAATATCCATCTCGCGGCCGGCCAGGTGCCCCAGTGCCAGATCAATTTTCAACTGTGCATCCCGCGCGTATTTCGTATTCGGAAAACGCGTGATGACGTCACGAAAAGATTCCAATGCATAATTCGTCGTCTGCTGATCACGCGTGATATCCACAATCTGTTCGTAATAGCAAAGCGCACGCAGATAATAGGCATAAGCTACATCCTTGTGGCCTGGATTTTGCTGGATGAAGTTTTCAATTGTTTTAATGGCTTCGGCATAATTCAATGCCTGATAATAGCTATAGGCCACCATCATCTGGCCACGCAGTGCCCATTCCGAGTAGGGATGCTGACGGTCGACTTCGTTAAATTCTTTTGCGGCTTTCACGTAATCGCCGTCGTTAAAAAACTTCTGCGCCGTCGTATAAAATTCCTCGGCCGGACGTTCAACATACTCATCCTTCTCCTTATCACCTGAACAGGCGGCAAGACCGAAGAGCAAACCTAAAACAAGAACGGAACGGAAAAAACGCATCACGCTTTATAGCACGACTGATGGCGGCGGCTACAGGATTGTCTGGCCGGATTTTTGCCAATCCGCCATGAAACCGGCAAGACCTTTATCTGTCAGCGGGTGATGGAATAGCTGTTTCAGCACCGATGGCGGCATAGTCGCCACATCTGCACCGATTTTTGCGCATTCCAGCATATGCACCGGATGGCGGATGGAAGCAGCCAGCACCTGCGTGTCCAGTTCCGGGTAATTGCGGTAAATCTGCACAATGTCGGCGATCAGCTGCAACCCATCCGCGCCAGTGTCATCCAGACGGCCGATGAAGGGTGAGACGAACGTTGCGCCTGCTTTTGCTGCCAGCAAAGCCTGGTTCGCGGAGAAGCATAAAGTGACATTCGTCATGATTTTCTGATTGCTCATGATTTTGCACACACGCAGACCATCATAAGTCAGTGGCAGTTTCACCGTCACGTTGCTCGCGATTTTCGCCAGGCGTTCTGCTTCTTTGAGCATCGTCTCGTAATCCATCGCCGCAACTTCCGCACTCACGGGACCAGGAATGATTTTACAGATCTCGGTAATCAATTCGATAAAATTGGCCGCGCCGGATTTCGCAACCAGCGACGGGTTGGTCGTCACGCCGTCCAACAGGCCGGATGCGGCCAGTTCCTGAATTTCCTTAATATCAGCGGTATCGATAAAGAATTTCATGATTTTTTTCCTGTTTTTTGGGTTTTTCGTGCCTTTTCTTAGCGGGATTGCACCAAAATGTCACTCATATAATAGTAGGACCAATGGCCGATGCCCTGCAAAGATTTCAGATTTTACTGCCGCTGCCCGCCGGCGGGCCTTATGATTATTTTGGTACAGATTTACGGGTCGGCGATTATGTGGAGGTACCATTCGGCAGCCGCACAGAATTCGGCGTGGTCTGGGCATCGGGCGGCGCGGCAGATTTGCCAGATACAAAAATTAAAACCGCACTGAAAAAATTTGATCTGCCGCCGATGACGGATAGCCTGCGGCATTTGATTACCTGGCTCGCGGATTATACGATGCAGCCGCTTGGAAATATTTTAAAACTCGCATTGCCGGCGGATGGCGTGTTTATTCCGCCTAAACGTAAACTCAAAGAATGGGTTTTTGCCCAGCCCAACCCTGACCACGCGCCGCCAGAATTGAGCGCGGCACAGCGTGCAGCAGCAGATGCCATTCAAAACGCACATGGTACGTTTCAAACATTTGTGCTGGATGGCGTTACGGGTTCCGGCAAAACCGAAGTTTATTTTGAAGCCATGGCGCATGTGTTGAAAAACAATGGCCAGGCATTACTGATGCTACCCGAAATCGCCCTCACCCAGCAAATGACGCGGCGGTTTGAACAACGTTTTGGCACGCCCCCGGTGTTATGGCATTCAGGCCTGACACCCGCACAGCGGCGTGAGAATTTCCTCGCCATCCAGCGCGGCGAGGCAAAAATTGTCATCGGCGCGCGCTCGGCATTATTTCTACCCTTTTCAAATTTGCAACTGATTGTAGTCGATGAAGAACATGACCCATCTTACAAACAGGATGATGGCACATCTTATCACGCACGCGATGTTGCCGTGATGCGCGCCAAACAGGAATCCTGCCCCGCATTGCTGGTTTCTGCCACGCCCAGCGTGGAAACCGTTGTGAATGCGGAGCGCGGACGTTACAGCGCACTGCATCTGCCTGTGCGCTTTGGCGCGGCCACCCTACCAAAAATTGCTTTGATTAACTTGCGTGAAAATCAGCCGCCGCGCCAGCATTGGTTATCGCCGCCGATGCGTGATGCAATTACCAAAAATCTGGAAGCAGGCGAACAGATATTATTGTTTTTAAACCGCCGCGGTTACGCGCCGCTGATGTTATGTCGCGGCTGCGGCGAACGCGTGACGTGCAAAAACTGTTCGTCATGGCTGGTGCTGCATAAGCAGAAAAATATTTTGCAATGCCATCACTGCGGCCGCAAAGAGCCCGTGCCAAAAACCTGCAAAAACTGCGGCGCGGAAGGCAAATTCGCGCCATCCGGACCGGGCGTGGAACGCGTCGCGGAAGAGGTTGCAGAATTATGGCCGCAAGCGCGGGCGGCAATTTTATCGTCAGATCATGAAAAAGAATTGGCGGATAATTTACAAAAACTCGCGGACCATGAACTGGATATCGTCATCGGCACGCAATTGCTTGCCAAAGGTCACCACTTCCCACAACTGACATTGGTTGGCGTGGTGGATGGCGATCTGGGCCTGCAGGGCGCGGACCCGCGTGCATCAGAACGCACTTATCAACTCTTGCACCAGGTCTCCGGCCGTGCAGGCCGCGCGGAATTGCCGGGGCAGGTCATGGTGCAAACCCATCAGCCTGAACATCCAGTGCTGCAGGCTTTATTGCGCGGCGACCGCGATGGTTTTCTGCAAATGGAAATTGCGCAGCGGCAAGCCGCAGGCCTGCCCCCCTTTGGCAAACTCGCGGCGATTGTGTTGGCCGCCCGGAATGAAAGCTGGCTGCACGAAGTCTCTAATGATTTCGCGCACAAAGCCCCCAAGATTGATGGGATCCGCATCTATGGCCCCGCCCCCGCGATGATGTCTAAATTACGCGGGCAATATCGAATGCGTTTTCTGGTCATCGCTCCGCCACAAACGAAACTCAATGACTTGCTCATCCGATGGCTATCATGCTTGCCTAAAACCCGCGCACTGCGCGTGCAGGTGGATATTGACCCGCAACAGTTTGGATGACACATGTCAAACAACAGTCTGGATGATACATGACAAAAATTTCCACTCTTGGTGAGTTTGGTTTGATTGCAGAAATCAAATCGCGTTTCAGTGGCACGAATTTGCCGCAGGGATGGCAAGGCATCGGTGACGATTGCGCTGTCATTCCCAAAGATGAAAATTCTTCATGGCTGATTTCAACCGATATGTTTTTGGCG
>DPZW01000094.1:2899-3280 GCA_003536545.1 Rhodospirillaceae bacterium | reverse complement strand
CTGCGGCACGGATTGCACGCGCATGGCCGCTGCCAGATCCTGATTGGCATCAATATCAATGACCGCAAGCCCCACCTTGCCGCCCAAAGCCATGACAGCTTTTTCCAGCACCGGCCGAAGCTGTTTACAGGGCCCACACCAGGCGGCTGTGAAATAGGCCAGCACTGGCCGCTGCATGGAGCCCATCAGCACATTCTGCTGGAAATCCTGTGCGGTGACGGTGAAAATACTGGGGGCGGCAGTATTGATTGGTTTTTGCGGAGCTATTGGCATAGCTTTAAATGGGGCCAGGAACATAAATTTGCAAGAATGAACTTGCTATTTGGATGTGATGGCGTTAGAAAACCGGCTGGCAAAAGCGGGTGTAGCTCAGGGGTAGAG
>DPZW01000094.1:1524-2703 GCA_003536545.1 Rhodospirillaceae bacterium | reverse complement strand
GAGGGTTCGAATCCCTTCACCCGCTCCATTGCATCTCTGCATGGGCGTCCCGCAAATTTCCGGTTTTGCAAAACGCTATGATTTTATGGATGTTTTTGCCCCACCCGCCTGAAAGTTTTTGAAGACCCGCAAGGTTTCATCACTGATGTGATGCTCAATGCCCTCTGCATCATATTCTGCGGTATCCGGACTGACCCCCAGGCGAATTAAAAACTCGAGGATGATGTGGTGCCGCTCTTTGCATTTTTTTGCCAATGCGCGCCCTTTTGCCGTCAGAAAAATTGAGCGATAGGGCTGGCTTTCAATATAACCTTCATCCTTCAAACGTGAAAGCACCTTGCTTGCAGTAGGATGGCTGACCCCCAGGCGCGCAGCCAGATCGCTGAGGCGAGCTTCGCCGCAATGCTCCAGCAAATCTGCAATCAGCTCGATATAATCTTCGGCAGTTTCAGTTTGATGTGCCTTGCGGACATGCCGGAACCATTTGGCCTGCGTGGCAGCATCAATAAATTTCTTATGCGGCGATGACATCTGCTTTTGCCCTCCCTTGCTTCAGCTGGCTGATAGCCAGAACAAAAATAAATATTGCGGACTGAATCACCACAATGAGCGGAGCCGTAGCGGAATCCATATGATAGCTTAAAATTGTACCGGCAAGGCATGAGATAACAGATACGCCAACCGCAATCGCCAGCATTCTGTCAAACGAACGCGATAGCAGAAACCCGATGGCACCCGGCGCAATCAACATCGCAATCACCAGAATTATTCCGGCGGCCTTCAGTGCGGAAACAATAGTGACAGCCAGGAAAACCAGCAATCCAAAATGCAGCCATTTGACAGGCAAGCCTAAGGCCGCTGCATGCGCAGGATCAAAACAATATAACAGCAGATCACGCCGCTTTATTAGCATGACCAGCGAGGCAATAGCGGCAATCAAACCGGCCTCCACCATGTCCTCTGTCGTGATGCCCAGAACATTCCCAAATAGAATATGCAAAAGATGTATATCTGTTTCAATTTTTGTCAGCAGCACCAGACCCAGCGCAAACATCCCGGAGAAAATTATCCCCATCACGGCATCTTCTTTCACGCGGCAGTTATTCTTTACAAAACCGATTGAGATGGCACAGAAAAGACCCGCCGCAAAAGCCCCCAGCGCAAATTGAACGCCAAGCA
>DPZW01000094.1:0-1365 GCA_003536545.1 Rhodospirillaceae bacterium | reverse complement strand
AGCATATACGCAAGTGCAACCCCGGGCAAAACAGCGTGCGATACTGCATCTCCCATCAACGACCAGCCTTTTAAAATGAGGAAGCAGGAGAAAATTGAACAGGCCACGCCAATCAAGGCTGAGACTATCAAGGCACGCTGCATAAAATCATAAGAGAGAGGCTCGATAAAGAAACTATGCAGAAATTCCATATCCGCCTCCTTTCGCCTGACGCATTAACAGGCTGGCACGGATCAATCCATGCCGGGGCGCGAAGAGAAATGCCAGCAAAAACAGGATTGTCTGCATTAAGACAATTAATCCGCCGGTGACTGCATCGAGAAAATAACTGGCATAGGCCCCCAGCGCGCTGGTGATCACGCCCATGATGACTGCGATGACAATCATATGGCCAAACCGGTCGGTCAAGAGGTAGGCTGTTGCGCCTGGCGTGACGACCATTGCGATGACAAGACAGGCACCCACGGTTTGCAGGGCAGCCACTGTCGCCGCACTTAGCAATGTAAAAAACATAATCTTTAAGCCATTCACCGGCAGACCAATGGTTTTGGCATGTGTTTCATCGAAGAATACCAGCATCATGTCTTTCCATTTCAGAATAATCAGCAAAAGGCAGATCACTGAAATAATCACCACCTGTAAAATATCGTAGTCACTGATCGCCAGGATATTCCCAAGAATAATGGTCTGGATATTTACCGCCATGGGATTGATCGATATCAATAAAAGACCGACAGCAAAAAATCCTGTAAATACCAGCCCGATAACGGCATCCTCCCGCAGCCTGGTTTTCTGCCGGACGATGGCCATGCTGAGAGATGCCAGAATGCCCGCAAAAAAAGCCCCCACCGCATAGGGCAGTGCAAGCAAATAAGCCAAAGCCACGCCGGGAACAATCGAATGCGCCAAGGCATCCCCCATCAACGACCAACCCTTCAGGATTAAATAGGCGGAAAGAAAAGCGCAGGTTCCACCCACCAGCGCAGAAACCCAAATCGCCTTGACCATATAACTATAGGAAAAAGGCTCCAGCAGCATTTCCATCAAGTGACTGCCTTTTTTGATTGCACGATTTTTTGCCCGCCCTCTTCGCCATAAAGAACTACGGGGCGTTCATCATCCGTCAAAACCGTTACCTTGCGCAAATCTGCATCCGAATGCAGATCCAGACCACCGACGTGAACATGCCGAAGCATGCCGCCGAATGCCTTTGCAAGATTATCTTCTGTGAATGTTGTTTCAACCGGACCATTCGCAATCAATGTGCGGTTGATAAGAATAACTTCATCGCAAAAACTGGGAACACTTCCAAGGTTGTGAGTTGAAACAATGATCAAACATCCTTCTGCCGCAAGGGAGCGAAAA
>DPZW01000188.1 GCA_003536545.1 Rhodospirillaceae bacterium | reverse complement strand
CGCTCTTCCGATCTCTGGTTTTTATTGAAAGCCCGAGATTTCTGGACGCAGTCCGCGAGAGTGCAGCCAGTTTCATTCTTGCAAAGCCTGAATTGGCATTGCAGCTGCCCGGAAAAATTGTGATTGAAACGCCTACGCCGCAATTGCATTTTATTACGGCTATCCATTTGCTTTACCCACCATCAGAACAACCCGGTTTAAGTGACGCGAAGCCAATTTCACCCTCTGCAACAATCAGCAAATCAGCGATCATTCAGTATGGTGCTGTGGTCGGTGCAAATGCAGAAATTGGTGATGAAACAGTCATCGGCGCGAATAGCGTGATTGGCCAAGGCGTTAAAATTGGCGCGCGCTGCCGCATTGGCGCGAACGTGACAATCAGTCATGCTATTTTGGCGGATGATGTGACGGTGCTTCCCGGTGCGCGCATTGGTCAGGATGGTTTTGGTTTTGTCACGCATCAGGGCCGTCATGTGCGAATGCCACAATTGGGCCGTGTCTTAGTGGGGCGGGATACAGAGATCGGTGCGAATGCTGCCATTGATCGCGGGGCCCTGGCGGATACCGTGATTGGCAGTCATGTGATTATCGATAATCTGGTGATGATTGGCCATAATGTGGTCGTGGGAGATGGGGCTATTCTTGTTTCGCAATCCGGTGTTGCGGGCTCTAGCAAGCTTGGGAAATACGCCGTGCTGGCGGCGCAGGCTGGTGTGGCGGATCACCTGGAAATAGGTGATTTTGCCCAAATTGGTGCACAGTCCGGGGTGATGCGTGATGTTCCGGCGAATAGCCGCCTGTTGGGCAGTCCGGCGCAACCTGCTCGTGACTTCATGCGGCAGGTCTCCGCGCTTGCGAAATTGGGGAAAAACGCTAAAACATAAGCCATGACTGCCGCACTTGATACCCTGGACGTAATGGAAATTATGAAGCGCATCCCGCATCGCTACCCGATGCTGCTGGTGGACCGCCTGATTGATATCGTGAAAAATGAAAGCGCGATCGGCATCAAGAATGTGACGATAAACGAAGGTTTTTTTCAGGGCCATTTTCCTGAACGGCCGGTAATGCCCGGAGTGTTGATTGTCGAGGCGATGGCCCAGACCGCAGGAACACTCGTGGTTTATTCGATGGGTGGTGAGGCGGATGGCAAACTGGTTTATTTCATGTCGATTGAAGAAGCCAAATTCCGCAAACCGATTGGTCCTGGCGATCAAATCAAAATTCATGTGAACAAGGAACAGGCGCGCCGCAATGTCTGGCGTTTCAAAGGCAAGGCAATGGTGGATGATGTTTTATGTGCCGAGGCCACTTTCACCGCCATGATTATGGATAATTCCGGCGCGTCATAATATGAACGCGGCAAACATCATCCATCCATCTTCTGTCATTGAGCCCGGCGCACAAATTGGCACAGGTGTTTTTATTGGCCCATTTTGTCATATCGGCCCCAAGGTAAAAATTGGTGACCATTCAAAATTGCATTCACATGTGACGATGATGAATGATGTTACCCTTGGCTCGCATGCAGAAATCTATCCCGGCGCCGTTCTGGGTGCACCCGGTCAGGATACCAAATATAAAGGCGAGCCGGCACGATTGGAAATCGGCACCCATGCCTTGATGCGCGAGAACGTGACCATGCATATCGCATCTGTGGGCGGGGATGGTGTGACCCGTATTGGCAATCACTGCATGTTCATGGTGAATGCACACGTGGCGCATGATTGCGTGCTGGGCAACCATGTCACAATGATTAATAACACAGTATTGGGCGGCCATGTCCAGTTAGGTGATTATGTCATTGTCGGCGGTAATTCAGCCGTGCATCAACATGTGCGCATCGGTACGGGGGCGATGGTAGGAGGTATGACCGCAGTGCGCGGCGATCTCATCCCGTTCGGCATGGTGATGGGGGATGAAGGCGGTGGATTGCGCGGGTTGAATATTATTGGCCTGCAACGTCGCGGTTATACAGATGTTCAGATCAAAATGCTTCGCAAGGTCTATCAGCGTATTTTTAAGGGTGATGGCACTTTTGCCGATCGCTTTGCTGCCGTGCAGGCGGAATACGGCGGCGATGAACTGGCGCGTATCGTAATTGATTTTATTGCCAATCGCGGCAAGCGTGAATTGTGTTTGCCGGAGTAAGCCCGTGAAAATATTTATCGTTGCAGGTGAAACATCGGGTGACCAGCTCGGTGCAAAACTGCTTTCAGATCTTCGTGCGTTGCATCCAGATATCGAAGTGCGCGGCATTGGCGGGATGGCATTGGCGCAGCAGGGTATGCAAAGCCTTTTCTCCATGAGCGATTTATCCCTGATGGGGATCGCTGAAGTTTTGCCGAAAATCCCGCAACTCATCAAACGCCTAGATAAAACTGCTGCGGCAATTGCAGAATTTGCACCGGACATTGTTTTAACCATTGATGTGCCGGATTTTTCTAAACGTCTGGCCAAAAAACTTCAGCCCCTGCGCGGCAAAATAAAACTCGTGCATTATGTTGCGCCCACGGTATGGGCCTGGCGTGCGGGCCGTGCAAAAACGATGGCCAAATTATTTGATCATTTATTTTGTTTGTTCCCTTTTGAGCCGCCGTATTTTGAACGTGAAGGTCTGGCCGCAACGTTTGTTGGCCACCCGATTGCGATGCAGGAAGAAAAAGGTGACGCCGCCCATCTGCGCGCCAAATTGGCTATCCGCGATGACCAGCAGGTGATTTGCTTTTTGCCCGGCTCACGCCGCAGCGAAGTGAAAAAATTATTGCCAATTTTTTTGGAAACACTGCAACGGTTGCAACAACAAAATCCTGATATAGTGGCACTCTTGCCAACAATGCCGCATTTGCAGGATGAGGTATTGGCGCAAACAAATTCTATCGCAAATTTACATGTTTTGCCGCCACAGGATAAGCAGGATGCTTTTGCGCTGGCGGCAGAGCAGGGCGGGGCGATTGCGGCATCTGGCACGGTAACGCTGGAATTGGCAGCGGTAGGTTGTCCGCATGTGATTGCCTATGTTTTGCATCCGCTGACAGAGATGATGGTGCGCATGCTTTATAAGTTACCGCATGTGAATTTGGTCAATATTCTGGCAGGCCGTACGATTGTCTGTGAATATTTGCAGGGTGCGGTAACGGCGGACGCGTTGGTCACGGCCTATAAAGACTGCCGCGAAAAATCTGCTCATCAAAAAGTTGAGTTTATCGAACAGCTGAATAAATTAAAAGCGTCTGCGCCCAATATTGCGGCGCAGACGCTTTTGAGATTATTAAACCGCGCGTAATTTCGCTGCGCTGCCGCGCTGGGAAATGGGCACATATTTACGTTTATTTTCGCCCACGTAGATCTGGCGCGGGCGACCGATACGCTGTTCGGAATCCTCAATCATTTCTTTCCACTGCGCAATCCATCCCGCCGTACGCGCAACAGCGAACAACATTGTGAACATTTTGGTGGGGAAGCCCATCGCGCGCAGGATAATCCCGGAGTAGAAATCCACATTGGGATAGAGTTTTTTCTCAATGAAGTAGGGGTCCGACAGCGCAATATGCTCCAGCTCCATCGCAACATCCAGCATTGGGTCGTTGATGCCTAGCTCACGCAACACTTCCTCACAGGTTTTTTTCATCACCTGTGCGCGTGGATCGTAATTCTTATAGACGCGGTGCCCAAAACCCATCAGGCGGTAATTGTCGTTTTTATCTTTCGCGCGGCGAATGATATTTGGAATGTTCTTCACGCTGCCGATTTCTGCCAGCATTTGCAAAACCGCTTCGTTTGCGCCGCCATGCAGTGGCCCCCAAAGGGTGGCAATACCGGCCGCGATACAGGCATAAGTATTCGCGCCAGATGAACCGGCGAGGCGCACCGTAGAAGTCGACGCGTTTTGTTCGTGATCGGCATGCAAAATCATGATCCGATCCATCGCCTTGGCAAGAACGGGATTCACAATGTAAGGTTCAGACGGCACCGAGAATGTCATATGCAAAAAGTTTTCCGCATATTTCAGGTGGTTCTGCGGGTAAACATAAGGCTGGCCGATGGAATATTTATGCGACATTGCGGCAATCGTCGGCATTTTCGCAATCAGGCGATAGGATGACAACATGCGCTGTTCGGGGTCGGAAATATCCAGGCTATCGTGATAGAAAGCAGACAAGCCGCCCACAATGCCCACCATCACCGCCATCGGATGTGCGTCGCGGCGGTAACCTTCCATCATCGGATAAACCTGTTCGTGCAGCATCGTGTGATAGCAAACCGTTTGCTCAAACTCCGCCTTTTCCTGCGGTGTTGGCAATTCACCATGCAGGAGCAAATAGCAAACTTCCATAAAGTCGCCGCGTTCCGCCAGGTCAGCAATGTCATAGCCGCGGTGACGCAATATTCCCTCGTCGCCGTCAATAAATGTGATTGCTGAGCGGCAATTTGCCGTTGAACCAAAACCAGGATCATAGGTCAGTAACCCAAATTGCGGGAGCAGGGGACGGATATCCAGAGTGCTGTGGCCTTCAGTGCCGTGCAAAACTTTCAGATCAATTTCTTTGCCTTTGTAGGTGAGCTTGGCAGAACCTTCGACTTCAACATGGCTGAGATCCGCAAGCGGGGCAGCCATGGATTTTGACTTGGGGACAATCTTTGGCTTGGCGGGTGATTTTTTGGTCGCTTTGGAAGCCGGTTTTTTTGCGGGTTTCTTTTGGGCCATTTTTATCTCCTGGGGGTTCTTCCACTGGCTGATTCTAAAAACACAGAAATATTAGCCGATTTTTCCCATCAGCCATACCGTGAAGCCACTACCCTAGCGTTAAATCCTTAACAGATTCCTAAATTCCTGATACAAAACCCCAATGTCCGCCGAATATGCCCTGATTTATATCACTGCCGCCAACGAGCAACAGGCCATGCAAATAGGCAATGCTTTGGTCGCAGAACGCCTGGCGGGATGCGTGAATATTATTCCCCATATGCAATCGATTTATCGGTGGGACGGCACCATTCAGCAGGGCAAGGAAGCTCTGCTGATTGCCAAAACCCGCGCAGACAAAGTGCATGACCTCAATGCGCGCGTGCGGTCGCTGCATAGTTATGACATGCCTGCCATTCTGGCTATTCCGCTCTTGCATGTGGATGCGGATTTTGCAAAGTGGTTGGACGAAAATTTAGGTTAATCTGCCTAAAGCGTCGGAGCCGCAGGAGGATTTCGGAACGCATGGTGCTCGCTAATTTCTTTGGGTTTCTCTGCCAGACCTGACGGATGCGCGCTGCCAGATTCAGCTGACAGTTTGAATTTTCTTTGTGCGGCCAGTTCTTCGATCGTGCTGCCGATGCGTTCCCTGGAAATAGTATCAATGCCTTCAGCCCCGGCGATATGTGACAATGCCTTAGTCAATTGAATGAAATTATAGAAATCATTGAAACTGGCATCATATACCGCATTGTAGTGAATTTGGATGGTCTGCAGATATCCGGCTTTTCGCAAGCCCTGTAAGGCAAAAGCAAAAATGTCATTTGGCCATTCGCCTGTTTTATTATCCTGCGTAAAGGGTCTTAAATCGGTGCCGTCATGATGGGGAAGAATCTTTACCCCCTTCAGAAAAGCGTGGTTGGGCACGCTCTCAACTATGCTTTCAAACTCCGCATCACCGACATCAAAAGGAGTGTCAAACATGATGGCAAATATAAACCCAAAGCCATTTACCTGTTCAGACTTTACTTCTGCTGTCCACATAATACCGAACAAATCACTCCATCCGGCTTGGAACTGAAGCGGGAAGCCATCCAAATCCAGTCTGGCGTGCAGCGCATCGATATGTGGTTGAAAGGTTTGGTGAAAACGTTCATCCATGGCTGCCTCATTACCTCAAATATCGAGCAAATATAGTGGCCGGATGCTTGAAAAGCAAACTAAATCCCCTTAGGAATACCCCTCATGATCCCCCGTTACACCCGTCCTGAAGTTGGCCAGATTTTTGAGCCCCAGAATAAATTCGCCATCTGGCTGGAAATTGAAACGCTGGCGGCGGAGGCCATGGAGCAGCAGGGCACTATTCCCAAGGGCGTGGCCAAAGCGGTACGGGAGCGCGGCAAATTCGACATCGCCCGGATCGATGAAATTGAACGTGAAGTGAAGCATGACGTGATTGCTTTCCTCACCAACCTTGCGGAGCATGTGGGCGAGGAAGCGCGCTTTGTGCACCAGGGGATGACGAGCAGCGATGTGGGCGATACGGCCTTTGCCTATCAGCTGACGCAGGCGGCCGATGCCTTGATGATTGGTGTGAAGGCAGTTGCGGCAGCATTAAAGAAACGCGCGGTGGAACATAAAGATACGTTGTGCATCGGGCGCAGTCACGGCATTCATGGCGAGCCGACAACATTTGGTTTGAAATTATTGGGCCATTGTCAGGCGTTTGAACGCGCAGTGGAAAGATTGCAAACGGCGCGCAAGGAAATTGCAATTTGTAAATTATCCGGCGCGGTTGGGAATTACGCGAATATCGATCCGTTTGTGGAAAGTTATGTCGCGGAAAAAATGGGATTGGTTCCGGAAGATGTCGCAACGCAGGTTATTCCGCGCGATCGTCACGCCATGTTTTATGCCACACTGGGCGTGATTGCGTCATCACTGGAAAATTTGGCGGTTGAAATCCGTCATCTCCAGCGCACCGAACTGCGTGAAGCCGAAGAATATTTCGCGCCGGGCCAAAA
>DPZW01000030.1:1280-2734 GCA_003536545.1 Rhodospirillaceae bacterium | reverse complement strand
AAATTCTTTTATGATCAGGATTTGAAAACAAAGCTGGATGACCGCCTGCCAAAGCTGAAAGATATCCAGTTCCATGCAAAATTAGGCACGCTGCATGACAAGGTGCAGCGCATGTCAGCCATCGCGCAAAAACTGGCAAGTGAATTTAGTGCAGATCCAAGACTCGCAGCGCGCGCAGTAGAGCTGTGCAAGGCGGATCTGGTGACAGGTATGGTGGGCGAATTCCCTGAACTGCAGGGAATTATAGGCCGCTATTATGCACTGGTGCAGGGCGAAGATTCATCAGTTGCTAGCGCCATTGAACAGCATTATTGGCCGATAGGGGCAAATGCCCAGACGCCCGCGATGCCCGTTTCTATCGCGCTCGCACTCGCGGATAAATTTGACACCTTGAATGAATTTTTCCGCATTGATGAAAAGCCAACGGGTTCAAAAGATCCATACGCACTGCGCCGCGCAGCATTGGGCATTATTCGTATTCTGATTGAAAATGATATTCAATTATCTTTGTTACAATTCGTGCGGCCGGATGTTTTGGAATTTATTAAAGACCGCCTGCAGGTTGCCCTGCGTGAGCGTGGCATTGCGCATGACCGCGTCAAGGCATGTCTGACGGATAGTGATAACGTCACTTTAATCGCGGCGCGGGCACAGGCACTACATGATTTATTGTCTGGTCAGATTGGCGTGGCTTTACTTGCAACCTATGTACGCGCGGCCAATATTTTGAAGGCCGAAGAAAAGAAAGACGGTATTGCTTATCATGCACCTGTCCGTTCTGACCAATTAGTAGAAGCAGTTGAAAAAGATCTGGCAGCCGCACTGGCGGCAGCTGGGCTGCAGCTGGATACAGCTTTGGCCGCACAGGATTACGGCAAGGCGGCAGCTGCACTGGCCGCTTTACAACCCTATTTGGCCGCTTTTTTTGACAAAGTGATGGTGAATGCCGAAGATGCGGCGGTCCGCACGAACCGCTTGAATTTATTGGGCCAAATTCGTAATGTGTGCCACAAATTCGCAGATTTCAGCCAGATTGAAGGGTAAACAATGACACGTTGGGTTTATAGTTTTGGCAAGGGCAAGGCCGAGGGCAATGCCGCCATGCGCGAACTTTTGGGCGGCAAGGGCGCGAACCTTGCGGAAATGACCAATCTGGGTTTGCCCGTGCCGTCAGGGTTTACCATTACGACTGAGGTTTGCACCTATTTTTATGCCAATGGCAATAGCTATCCGTCTGATCTGGTGAAACAAACAGAATCCGCATTGGAAAAAGTTGAAAAATCCATCGGCGCGAAATTTGGCGATGAAAAAAATCCATTGCTGGTTTCTGTGCGATCCGGCGGCCGTGCGTCTATGCCCGGCATGATGGACACGATTTTGAATTTGGGCCTGAATGATAAAACAGCCGCCGGTCTGGCACAGCGCAGCGGTGATGCGCGTTTTGCCTATGACAG
>DPZW01000030.1:734-943 GCA_003536545.1 Rhodospirillaceae bacterium | reverse complement strand
AATTAACAGCAGAAGACTGGCAGACAGTCTGCCAGCGTTATCAGGAGATGGTGCAGCGTGAAACCGGCAAGCCGTTCCCGCAGGACGTGAATGAACAGTTATGGGGCGCGATTGGCGCGGTATTTGAATCCTGGATGAATCCGCGCGCGAAAACTTACCGCAAGCTGAATGATATTCCGGCGGATTGGGGCACGGCTGTGAACGTGCAG
>DPZW01000030.1:0-539 GCA_003536545.1 Rhodospirillaceae bacterium | reverse complement strand
ATTCGGCAATCAGGGCAATGATTGTGCAACGGGCGTTGCCTTTACGCGTGATCCCTCAACGGGCGAAAATACATTCTATGGTGAATTTCTGGTCAACGCGCAGGGCGAAGATGTGGTTGCCGGTATTCGCACGCCGCAGCAGATTACGATTGCAGGTAAAAAGGCACAGAAATCTGATGCGCCGGCGATGGAAGAAGTGATGCCTGATGTATTCAAGGAGCTGGACCGCGTCCGCCATGTCTTGGAAAAACATTACCGCGATATGCAGGATATTGAATTCACGGTGCAGCAGGGCAAACTTTACTTGCTGCAAACGCGGAACGGCAAACGGACAGCGCAGGCCGCTATCCGTATTGCTGTTGAAATGGCTGAAGAAAAACTGATTACGCGTGACGAAGCTATCACGCGGATTAATCCATCTGCGCTAGATCAATTATTGCACCCGCGTCTTGACCCCAATGCACCGCGCCAATTGCTCACGCGCGGTTTGCCGGCATCACCCGGCGCGGCTGTGGGTAAAATTTATTTTTCTGCCGATG
>DPZW01000171.1 GCA_003536545.1 Rhodospirillaceae bacterium | reverse complement strand
TTTCTGGCCAAGGCTGGCAGATTCATCCACCTTGATTTCGGCAATCAATTTAAATTTCGCTGTCCTTACAGCAGCACAAAATTCCTGCAGCGTTGGAATTTTGAAAAAACGCCCATCCTGCTTTTCTGGTGGCAGAAATTGCGCGGCATTGGCCTTGGCAATTTGTTCGCCATCTACTTCGTGCCACTCATAGCATTTGCCATCCACTTCAACATGCGGGTAACGGCAAACAATAATTGTGCCATCACGCAACTGCCGAAAATCAGCTTCGATAGCCCCCTGAACACCGGAAGACAGGGCATGCCATTGCGTGGCTGCATGCTCCACTGCTTCAATCGTATTGCCGGGAATGTCGCCTTCATCGCCGGGATGAATGATAAAAGGCGTGATATTCGCAAAAAAACTCATAAAAAATCCCCCTGGGGTTCAGGGGGATTTTAGGGAGCCCATCAGGGCAAATACAAGTTAAATCTCCAGCAAAATCCTTGCGGGGTCTTCCATGGCTTCCTTGACGCGCACCAGGAAGGAAACCGCTTCCTTGCCATCAATCAAGCGGTGGTCATAAGACAGTGCGACATACATCATCGGACGGGCCACGATCTGGCCATTTTGCACGACGGCGCGCTCTTCGATTTTATGCAGACCCAGGATGCCGGTTTGCGGCGCATTAATGATTGGCGTTGACAACAGCGAGCCGAAAATTCCGCCATTGGTGATGGTGAATGTCCCGCCCTGCATATCCGACATCGCCAGTTTGCCGTCACGCGCGCGGGTGCCAAGATCGACAATGGCTTTCTCAATACCGGCAAGGGATAATTCATCCGCATCGCGTACCACTGGCACAACCAAGCCCGCGGGCGTGGAAACCGCCACCGAAATATCGTAGTGATTTTTATAGATGATTTCATCGCCTGAAATTTCGGCATTCACCGCCGGGAATTCCTGTAGGGCTTTGACAGCTGCTTTGGTGAAGAGTGACATAAAGCCCAATTTCACGCCATGCTTTTCGGCAAATTTTTCGCCGTAAGTTTTGCGCAGTGCCATCGCGGCTGTCATATCAATTTCATTAAACGTGGTGAGCATCGCTGCGGTATTTTGTGCTTCTTTCAATCGCGTTGCGATCACCTGGCGCAAACGTGTCATTTTCACGCGTTCTTCACGCGGTCCGGCTTCGCGCGCTTTTTGCAGTGCGGCTGGCGTAGGCGCGGATGCAGGTTGGTAATTCTGTACATCACCCTTAGTCACGCGGCCGTCTTTGCCGGAACCTTGTACCTGGCCGGCAGACAGGTTTGCTTCATCCAATGCCTTGCGCGCGGCGGGGCCAGGTGTTGCGGCAGCAGTTGCAGGCACGGGATCATTGGCCGGTGCAGATTTTGCCGGAGCAGGCGCAGCGGCAGCTTTGGTTTCTGTTTTCGGTGCGGCGGCTTTGCCCGAACCGCTGCCAATCTGGCCAAGCACAGCCCCCACTTCCACATTTGCGCCTTCGGGCGCAGAGATGTCTTCCAAAACACCATCGGATGGCGCGTTCACTTCAACAGTCACTTTATCCGTTTCAAGCTCCACCAGGGCCTCATCCATTTTCACAGAGTCGCCAACCTTTTTTAGCCATTTCAAAACGGTGGCTTCGGAAACAGACTCGCCGAGTGCGGGAACTTTTAATGCTTGTGCCATGGGATTTCCTCAATTGATTTTATGTGCCGTAATCTGCCGCAGCGTCGCTGGAAAGGCAAGGCTTACGCCTTTGCCTTTGCCTTATTTTTTGCTGATGCACCCGTATTCAATGCTTCCGCAACCAATGCCGCCTGTTCAGCGTCATGGCGTTTGGCGTAACCGGTGGCGGGTGATGCCGCTTCCGGGCGACCGACATATTTCGGGCGGGCGGCGGCATGGTTGATTTCTGTGAGCACCGCTTCGATGCGGCGATCCACGAATGTCCATGCGCCCATATTTTCCGGCTCTTCCTGGCACCAGACGATATCCGCATTTGGATATTTCGCCAGCTCAACCTTTAATACATCTGCCGGGAACGGATAAATCTGTTCCAGGCGCAGCATGGTCACATCATCCTGTTCATTCGCCTGTTTGGCTTCCAGGAGATCATAATAAACTTTACCCGTGCATAAAATCACACGGCGCACAGCCTTGTTATCTTTGGGCAGAACATCGTCATGCAGCACGCGGTGAAAAGTTTCCGGTTCCAAAAACATTTTCAGTGGCGAAACACACAGCTTATGACGCAGCAAAGATTTTGGCGTCATAATCACCAACGGTTTGCGGAAGTTGCGGTGGATCTGGCGACGCAGGATGTGGAAGTAATTCGCCGGCGTTGTGCAGTTTGCCACCTGAATATTATCTTCGGCACATTGCTGGAGAAATCTTTCCAATCGCGCAGATGAATGTTCCGGTCCCTGGCCTTCATAGCCATGCGGCAATAACATCACCAGGCCCGACAGGCGCAGCCATTTGCTTTCCGCAGACGTGATAAACTGATCAATAATGACCTGCGCACCATTGACGAAATCACCAAACTGACCTTCCCATAATACCAATGCTTTGGGTGCAGAGAGCGTATAGCCGTATTCAAATCCCAGCACGGCGGCTTCGGATAACGGACTGTCGATGATTTCAACATGGCCCTGTTTCTCGCTGATGTGGTCGAGCGGCACGTAACGTTCTTCCGTCATCTGATCGGTGAGCACCGCATGACGCTGTGAGAATGTCCCGCGTCCGCAATCCTGGCCAGACAGGCGTACCGGGTGACCTTCGTCCGCCAATGTGCCAAAGGCAAAAGCTTCGGCTGTGCCCCAGTCAAAACCTTCGCCAGTTTTAAACATTTCGGCCTTCGCCTGCATCTGGCGCGCAATTTTTGCATTCAGATTAAAATCTGCCGGAACCGTGCTGATCG